>CAZILJ010000041.1:0-4198 GCA_964539915.1 uncultured Acidobacteriaceae bacterium
TGCCGCTCGTCCACGCGTATATAAGACGCTTCGCAGTCGGCATCGAGTGCAGTCTTCGCGACCACGGATCTGTTTGCGAGGCGCATGGAAAAGAGATCTTTCGGCCCGTCGCTACCCCGGGACATTGAGTCAATTACGCCCGGTTGGTAAATTTCCTTATACCGATCATAGTCCCGCAGAACCCGAATGATATCCTCGATTTTGACGTTAGGGACGAAGCCGACTCCGAGCCAATCGTGGATCAGCCCGGACGGAACTTTCTTTGGAATATGCGGATCGGTCGGTGCAATATAGGGCCCCTTTGAGCGGATGCCCTCCGCTCGTCCCGGTTCGTCATCCAGCCAAAGGAAATGTGCGCCTGGCTGAAGACGCGCTTGCATGGCGGCATTTGCCTCCTTGAGATAAGCGTCCCAGGCCGCTTTCGTCTCCTCCGTTAAAGTCGCCGCAGCCGCACAAGGATGAATGCGTAGAAGAATCAAGATTGCGGCCAATCGAATTCCGTAAGTCATGATTGTTATTTCGGCTTGGAAAGTTGCAGTTCCTCAGTTGGATGCGGCGGCAGTGAGTCGGTTGCAAAGTTCTGCTTCTGCCCGGAACCAGTCCTCGTCGGGTGAATCGTTTGGGCAGCCGCGTTCCTCCCAGTAGAGATAGGCCAGGCGGCCAATGGCTTCTCGATCTGCTGCGGGATGTTCAATGCCGAGGTCGCTCGCCTCATCACTTTTATGATCACTCCCCCGTGCACCTTGCGTGTGTTTTTCTTGCGTGTTCACGATGTCTCCTTTGGCTTTACCTCTCACCTCATGACCTCCAAACCAAATGCCGCGATGCAGGGTACCCAGCCGCCGCATCAGGGCTTTGACTGCCTCGCTTCTGTGTATTTCGGAGCTGCGCCTGTCGCCACATCCAATTCCCCCTTCGCGAGCAAGTAATTCAAATCGGCGCGCAACAGATTAGCCTGAGCAGAGGCTTCGCCTGCCTTCGCGCGCCAATCCTGGGAAGCCAAACTGACGCCCACTATGTAGCGATCGCCATCCAATCGCCTGGATTCGCGGGCCTGTTCTAGTGCGGCTTGGGCGGTGTTCGTCATTTCTTTCGCGAGCTCCAGGTTGCGATAGCTCTTTTCTACCTGAAGAGCCACCCGCCGTTTCAAACGTTCGATATTCTCTTCGGCTTGCGTTTGTCGAGCTTCCGCTTCACCAAGAGTGGCGGACCGTTTCCCCCAGTCGAATACGTTCCAGCTCATCCGCAGACCGATCGAGCCATTGTTGTGAGGCAGGAACGGCACACCGTTCTGGTACGTGTACTGTGCGAAAGCCCCGACATCGGGAATGTAATCCGCCTTCGCGATTCGGACACCTTGCCGCGCTTTCTCGGCAGCCGCCATTGCGGCCTGGATTTCGGGGTTTTGCTTAATCCCCAGATCCCGATACTCGGCCAGGGAGAGCAGCGGTGCCTCGGCATCCATCGAAATGGGCTGCAGCTCCAGCTCCGTGTCGATCGGAAAGCCGATCAACTCGTTCAGGTCGCCTGTCAGATCGGAAATCTGGTTTTGAAGTTTGCTGAGCTGGTACTTGGCCTGAAGCAGAGTCGTCTTCTGGCTGAGGACGGCGACATCCAGCAGGTTTCCCGTGAAAACGCCATCGGTGCTTTCCTTCAAACTCTGCTCGGCGGCAGAAACCTGAAGGCCCACCGCCTGCATTTCGAGCCGTCCGACAAGAATCTCGATGTAGGTCTGGCGCACTTGTAGTGCGACCTCGTTCTCGGCCTTGTGTACATCGGCTTGCGATGTGCTCACATCCGCTTCGGCGGCGCGGCGGGCTGCCCGGAGCTTGATCAATTGAGTAAGCGGTTGCTCGACGGTCGTGTTTGTGATGAAGAAACTGTGGCCCCCCTGATCGATGAGGACAGGCGATCCAGGTAACAGACCAATCCCTGGATACGCGCCCAAAGATCCCGCAGGAATCGTCAGGTTCTGCGTCTTCGCGATTCCGAATACCGCGGCATCTGTCTTGACTTGTGGAAGTTCGTCTGCGCGTGTACCCGCGGCGCGATATTGGTTTCCGCCGACCTTTGCTCTGCTAATCCGAAGATCGGAGTTCTGCTTCAACGCAAGATCGACAGCTTCGGGGAGGGCGAGCTTTCGAGGTGGCTGGGCGTGCAGCGTGGCGGCGAAACAGAGCCCCGCAATTAGTATTACGGGCGCGATTGCCGGAACCGGGATGGACGGACCGTGGGCACGTTCGCTTCGCCTCTCGACAATTACGAACAGGACAGGAACAACCAGAAGAACGAAGAACATCGAAAACACCAGACCGGAAGCAAGTACGCTGGCCAGCGGGCTCCACAGACTGGAACGGGACAGGATCATGGGAGTCACGCCCACTGCCGCTGCCATCGTCGTCAGGAAAATTGGGCGCAGCCGGCGCTCGCCCGCTTCGAGCGCGGCTTCTTCCAGCGCCATGCCCGCTCGACGCCTTTCGTTGATGTAGTCAATCAGAATGATTGAGTTTCGGACCACGATACCCGACAGCGCGATGCATCCCATAAAGCTGGTGAAGCCAAAAGGATTTCCCGTTAGCACCAGGCCCATAACTGCGCCGAACAGCGAAAGAGGAATCGCGGACATGACCACCAACGGCTCAGAAATCGTCTTGAACTGAAACAAAAGCACCATGAAGATAGACACGAGGCTGATTCCGAGCGCGGCCAGCATCTGTCCAAACGTGATGTTCTGCTCGAAGATTTCCCCGCCGTACTCGATGCGATATCCAGAGGGCAGCGCCAACGATTTTATTTTTGGATCGATCGCCTTGAGGACATCGGACCCATAATGTCCCGACGTGGGAAATCCACCAACGGTCAGAGTTCGGACGCCATTCCTCCGAACGATGCGGGTGATCTGCCATGCTGGCTTCAGGTCCGCCACGGAGCGAAGTGGCACGCGTTGCCCGGTTAGTGTCGAAGTCAGGTAGGCGTTGCGCACGTCGTCGAAGCCCCGTCTCTGGTCGGGATCAAGCCGAAGCAGGACGTCTACCTGACGGTTGCCCTCCCAAAAAGTTGTTACGGAAGAGCCGGAGAACGCACCCGAGAGTTGCTGCGCAATGCTGGCGTTTGTCAGACCAAGCCGATTCGCCTCCTCCGCACGAACGTTCACGCCGGCCATCCAGGAGTCTTCGTAGTAATCGTCGCGGACGTAGGTCGCGATTGGTGTCTCGCGAAGTATGCCCTCCACCTGGTTGCCGAGTCTCTTCAGGAGGGCGATATCCTCGCCGGAAATACGGACTTCGACCGGTGACTCAATCTGAGCGCCTTGCTGCAACTCCTTCACCATTACCAGGGCTTCCGGAGCTAACTGGGGCAGTTCTGATCGAAGAGTCCTGATCAGTACCGGCGTCTCATCCGCCGACTTGGTGATCACGATGAGTTGGCCGTATCGCGTATCGGGCTCCTGCGGGCTCACGTTGTAGTAGAAGCGCGGAAAACTCTGCCCCGCAAAGGTCGCCACGTGTTCGACAACGTTTTTTTTCTTCAGAAATGTCTCGATCCTTTGGATCACGCTGTCAGTCTGTTCGAGGCGTGTAACCGGGGGCATCCATACATCGATCACAAACTGATTCCGTTCCGCCGACGGAAAGAACTGCTGGGGAACAGTCCTGAACAACAAGACGCCCGATAGAAACGCTGCGATTCCGGCCCCGACTGCGATCCATTTTCTGCCCATCAGAAAAGTAATCGCCCGGTTATAGGCAGCCTGCATGAAGTCGAGAATGTCGAATTTCTTTTTGCGACCGGCGGCCTCGTCGCTATGCAGACCCTTCTTGATGAAAAAGCGACACAGCAGCGGTGTGAGAAGCATTGCGACGGCAAACGAACAAGCCAATCCGATTGTCACGGCGAGGGGGAGACCACGAATGAACTGGCCAGGCGACCCGGATAACGTGACCAACGGCAGAAACGACGCGATGATCGTCAGCGTAGCTGCGAGAACGGGTACGGCCATCTCGGTTGCAGATCTCCATGCCGCCTCCTCACGCGACACGCCATGATCAAGGAGTTCGACGTAGTTATCGGCGATGACAATCGCATCGTCCACGAGAATTCCCAGCGATACAATCAGACCCGCAATCGAGACCTGATGAAGCGGTATCCCGGCGGCGTTCAGCATGCCCAGTGTCCCCGCGACGGTCACCGGAATGGC
>CAZILJ010000042.1:0-5078 GCA_964539915.1 uncultured Acidobacteriaceae bacterium
CCGCGCAAAGCTCCGATGAACGAGGAGATCAGCGCCCTTTACAAAAAGGAAGGCGTGAATCCGGCGGGTGGCTGTCTGCCGATGCTGATCCAGTTTCCGTTTCTCATTGCGTATTACCGCATGCTCGGAGCGGCGCTCGACCTGCGGCACGCGCACTGGCTGTGGATTCATGATTTGTCGGCGTCTGAGCCGTTTCCGTTTGTGCTGCCCGTCCTGATGGTCATCAGCATGTTGGTGGTGCAGAAGATGACGCCGCAAGCCGGCATGGATCCGGCGCAGCAGAAAATGATGACCGTGATGATGCCGCTTATGATGGGCTTCATCTTCTTCCGGCTGGCCGCAGGATTGAATCTCTACTACGCCGAAGCGAACCTGATATCGATCGCGCAGCAAGCGGTAATGAACCGCACCGCCCTAGGGCGCGAAATGCGCGCAATGATAGAGAAGCGCGCGCGAAAGAAAGACAAATGAAGCTTTTAGCCGTTAGCTTTTGGCTCTTAGCTTTTTCAACCAATGGGGTTGAGTGATAGGAAATAAACGGAACAAGCCGGAGTGGCAAAATTGCACGGCGTCCCGATCCGACAAGATTTTGAGCCAAGGGCCAAGAGCTAAGAGCTGAATTCCATGTCCATTCCCGACAAACTCGCTGCCGCAAAAAAGATTAATGAATTCTTGCAGGCCGTCGTGACCCACGGCGGACTTCGATTCAAGTACCGCATCATCGTCGATCCGCCACTGCCGGAAAACCGTGATTGGGAGACACCTGAGATTCTGGTGGATTTTGCCGGGCCCGACTCAGCTCTTCTGCTCGATCGTGGCGGAGAACTCCTGCGCGCGCTGGAATTGCTGGCTCTGGAAATGCTGCGCCTGCCTTCCGGCGAGCACGAAAAGATTTCATTCGACTGCCAGAATCAGCGCTCGCTGCGCATTCAGGAACTACGTACCGCAGCCACGGTCGCTGCCGAGAAGGTTCGTAAAACAGGAACGCCTTACCAGTTCAGTCCCATGTCGTCGCGTGAGCGCCGGATCGTGCATCTCGCGCTGCGGGACGAGGCCGACCTGCGCACTGAAAGCGAGGGCGAAGGCATGCGCCGCTGCCTGGTCGTCTATCCCAAGGACTATAAGCCAGCAGGAAAATCCACGCCGCGAACTTTGCCGTAATTCCCACTTCCGCTGATTCGAACCTCGGGTTGGACCGCCACGTACCGAATTGCGGGCCACAGGAGCGGTCAGCCGGCACCCAATTCGCGCCGGAATTTCCCACTATTACTAATCAGACTCCCGGGGGCGTGGAAGCCACAAAACGGCGAAAGAATGCAGCCCACAATGCAAGCTGTGGGTCGGCCAAGACGAAATGAACAAGCCCCGAAGGGCGAAAGCATACTCCGCGCGTTTTTGGCGAAGCGCGGCGTCTCGCCGGCCCAAAGTGCGAGCGAAAGCCCAGACGCTGCTTACCCCAATAAATGACTACGAGCGCCGGACGCACTCGCGACAGCCGAAGGGGACGCCGGCCCTACAGAACTCGTCCGCGACCCTTGTCTTGCCCAGACTTCACCATTTCGCCTGTAAACGCGGCTGGTTTGTGCCACTTCTTGGGAGGTAAATCCATGGAAAGATGCGAAATTGCAGCACTGAAACGCGGCGATCTCCCACCCTTGACGAAAGAGATTCGTGCCGCGGCCGGTTCGCGTCTGCTCAAATGAGAAAGGGACGGCTGACCACGCCGCCCCTTCAGCAACTGGCAACCGGCTTTAGGCGACCTCCAAGCCCTGTAGCAACTACCTATCGCCCCGCGGCAGCGCCAGCTGCCTTCGTCGAGCTGGCAATATTCATGGCCTCGATTCGATTCAACACATTCTCCATGCGTTCGCCAGTATCGGTGCAGGCATCCACGTAAGGATGGCGGCTTCCGTCCGCGTGCAGGACAAGTACTTTGGTCTCCATGCTTACTTTCTTGACCATGTATGGAAGGTGGTGCCGATCGTTGCGGGTCAGGCTGGCACCCAGCACGACCAGGTCAAACAAAGTTTTCTTGATCGCTTCGTCCACCGCCTTGCGGCCCACAGCCGGATGCACAATGTGCCCCGCCTGTTCCATGGTTGCGGCCTGCGCTTTTACAACGTCTTCATCCCCTTCGGCATAAAGAATTCGTAACTTAGATTTCGCCATTGATCGCCCTCGATTGGATCGTCCTGCGCGGTACCTGACGCACCCGTACCTGCAAGCCACGGTAACAACCGCCGGGGGATGGGGAAACGTCACCGAAGACCCACGCCGAACGGCACTATGCGACGCCTGTTTTCCTCTTTACCGCCTAAAGTACTTCCCCTAAAGCCTCTCGGGCGCTACACTTCTGCGCGGAGGACCTTCCGCTCATGTCGGCCACACTCGTCTGGAGAACTGTACTCATATCGATATTGTGGGCACCTTTGCTATGCGCGCAGTCCAGTAAGGAGCCCAGTTCCACTACCACCTGCAATCTTGATGATGGGCGACAGGTTTACATGCGCTACAACGCGGTCAACGCCAGACAAGAGAAACCGGCCAACGGAAAGCCTTGGGCGCCGGGCGGCTCACCCATGACTCTGTTCACCGAGGCGCAGCTTTCCCTGGCAAGCTCGGTAATTCCCGTCGGAGCCTACGCGGTCTATGCCATTCCTGCGAAAGGAAACTGGACCCTGGTGGTGAATAAGAACGTCACGCCGGGTGCGGCCTACGATCAGAAGCAAGACATCGCGCGCGCGCCCATGGAGACGGCACAAATCGATCAGGCATCCGACGCACTGGAAGTTGCGTTTGCCCACGTCGGCGCCCGTTGCACTTTGCGGATTTACATGGGCAAAAGCGCTTCCTTCGCCGACTTCATGGCGAAGTGAGGCTGCTGGTAGTTCGTAGAGGATCCTCTCGCTTCACCGTCCCGTGGGCGAGTCTTTTGCAGCGACTGCGTCGTCCCCTGTTCCATGTCCGGGGACGATTTCAGCATTCGGCTTCGAGTCGCGTGCGCCCAGTCCGATCACCATCGCCATATCTTTCGGATAGACCACGTCGCGCCCGCGCGCAAGAAAATGATAGTAGATGGAGTTCGCGGCGCCATACGCGCCAAATCCGGCCGAGACCACACGGGAGTGAGCGAGTACGCCTACTATCGTGCCGACGAAGCGAAAGCCGGAGGCGCCATTGGCTGCACCGCCGCCAACGTTGCCGCCACCGCCTCCATGCAAATCGTGGTCTTCATCGGGATGCGCCGCCGCTGCCGCCAGCATGACCTGAATGCCAGTGGTCAGGTAGCGGGTGCGAGGAGTGGTGACCTGCGCTCCCCCTTCAGCGTCGAGCTTCAGATGTTCGCCTTTTGCGACCGCAACGCCTTCCAGGCTGGTTACAACTTTCTGTTCCAGGCCGTTCGGCGGCGCTACCTCATGAAACAGGATTCGCAACTGCCCGTTGCGGGCCAGGCGCCGTGCGGGCTGCACCTGCATGACTGACCCTCGAATGACGCTACCCTCAGGCAAAATCAGATGATCGGAGGCGACGAGAGGCTCGGTAATGAGCGCCTCGACCGTGTCTCCTTTGTGCGAAGTCGAAGAATTGAGCGGCGTCAGCAGGCGGGCGTGCACCGAGCTTCCCGATGGAGGCGGAGCGCCAACGTTCATCAGGGCCTCGGCCTTCACCGACTCAGCGCCGAAATCCAGCGGCTGTTGTAAGTCGGCATTGAAGCTTGTGCCCATGTCAATGTATTGCGGATGCACGGGTAACTGCGCCAGCGCAAGACGTTTTAGCCGGTGCATTTTTCCTGGTTCGTGAATCTGCTTCTGCAGGTTCGCCCATTGTTCCCGGATCTGCTGGCGGGTCGCACTGACTTTTTTCTCAGCCGCATCGTGCACTTTGTTCGTTTTGGCGGCCTTCTCATTGGCAGGGACAAAGCGCAACAGACCGTCCGGAGCGGGAGATGCTACGGTCTGAATGGGCACGCGGCGCCCGTCGGACATGACGAGTTCATCAAACTGCACGTGCACCGCGCGGACTGGCGAGAAATTAGCGTCCATCGCCTGCAAGGTTCGAATCTTCTTGGGCACGGCATCAATGGCCGACACTTTTCCGTTGACCGGCGTGCCGACCGGAATAAGCAATTTGTCGAAAGCAAATATTGGCTCGGTGGTCTTGCCATGGATCGGCTGCCCGACTTCGCGAATGCGTACCTCGGAATCGAGCGCCACTTTGATCGGAGTGCCTGAAGGCACGCTCATCGGCACCATGACTGGAGCCGCCTCGGCCTCAATCGCTGGCTCCTTGGCTTCCTGCTTTGCGTCTTGCCCCGCGGGGGGACGCAGTTTCAGCGTCTGGCCCACACTCCATCCGGTGGCTACAAGCAGCAATCCAACTGCGCAACCGGATCGCCTTAGAGAAACTCCACGCATAGCATGCTCCTCGATGAAGAAAGTATTGACGCCCGCGAGCGGTACAAGAAAAAGAAAGAAGACCGGCAGCTGGGCCGTGGCACCAAATGAAGGGGACTGCGAATCTTGACGTGCGCAGGAGTCCCGACTTAAGACTATGAGGGCGCGGAATAGAGAATGGTTGTAACCATCAGGCCAGATTCCGCAGACCGACACCAGGCGCGCTCAAGGAATTGTATGCCTGTCGAGGATGTGCGGCAAGACAGAACGGAGCATTCTTCACTTTTGGTCGCAGCATGATTTCTGCGACAATTTCCCATGCGCTGCTTGCCTCTGGTTCTTCTCACCGTAGCTACCGCCTGGGGACAATCCGTCCCTCGAGTCCAGTTCTCGCACACGACCGAAAGCTTGCGCGGAGTTAGCGCGGTGTCGCGGCAAGTCGCATGGGCGAGCGGCACCCAGGGGACTTATCTCCGTACGACCGATGGCGGGCGGACGTGGACGCCGGAGCAAGTGCCAGAGGCCAGCATGCTCGATTTTCGTGCGGTCGTGGCCTTCTCGGCCGACGACGCGTTTCTCATGTCCGCAGGCCCGGGCGAACAGTCGCGGATTTACCACACGAGCGACGCCGGACGGCATTGGCAGCTGCAGTTCAAGAACACGAATCCCAAAGGCTTCTTCGAC
>CAZILJ010000043.1:0-2582 GCA_964539915.1 uncultured Acidobacteriaceae bacterium
TCCGTGTGCTCGGGGAAGTACGCAAGATCACGATCCGGCAAATTGACAAAGAATCTCTCCATATCCTTCTTTGCCAGTTCGATAAAGTACGATCCCATGCGGTTTCCCACGCCTCGCGAACCGCTGTGAAGCATGAACCAAACCATCTCGCTTTCGTCCAGGCAGACTTCTATAAAGTGGTTTCCCGTTCCCAGCGTTCCGAGGTGGTTCACATGATTTCCGCGATCCAATTTAGGGTGCTTCGCCAGAATGACGTCGTATCGGGGCTTCAAGCCTCCCCATGCTCCCTGGTTGTCGGCGGGAATCTCGTGCCACGCGCCTCGATCTCCCGCGCCGCCGTGATTGGTACGCCCATGCGGAACGGCTTTCTCGATCGCTTCTCGTATGCCATGCAAATTGTCCGGCAGATCACGAGCATTCAATGAAGTCTGGACAGCCATCATTCCGCAACCAATATCCACACCCACGGCTGCTGGAATGATCGCGCCTTTGGTCGGAATCACGCTTCCAACCGTCGCGCCGATTCCCCAGTGCACGTCAGGCATGGCGGCGATCCAACGAAACACGAACGGCAACTGGGCGACATTCAGCAACTGCCCTTTCGCCTGCTCCTCCAACTGGACGCCTTTAGTCCACGCTTTGATCGGAACGCCCTGCCCACCGTGGATAACGTTGTAGGTTTCGCCTGACATTTTGGTGCTCCTTCCGGCATAGAGAAAAGCAAGTGGGGGGCCACAAAGGGCTTTTCCGCAAGTTGCTGAACCATCGAGTGTTGCAGGAAATGGCTCATGATTCGATATTCGAATGCTTATATTGTAGGATAAGATCATATTCCAATGGATAAGACTCAGCGCAGTGTCGTCGTGATCGGGTTGCTCGGCACTACCCTCGACATGGGCAAACACCCCGATCGTTGGCAGAACTGGCGTCCTTCCGTTTCTCTCTGCCGACAGCCAGATCTTATTGTCCGTCGCTTTGAACTTCTGCATGGCAAGCGCGACGCGTCCTTAGCAAAGACAGTCCGTGCCGACATACGAACTGTTTCGCCGGAGACTGAAGTCCGTCAACACGGGATGGAGTTCAGCGACCCTTGGGATTTTGAGGAAGTCTACGAAACACTTTTTAAGTTTTCTCGTCAGTATCCGTTCGATACGGAATCGGAGGACTATCTAATCCACATCACGACGGGCACTCACGTCGCGCAAATTTGCCTATTTCTTTTGACCGAGTCGCGGTACATGCCGGGCCGACTGGTGCAGTGTTCGCCCGAGCGGGATCGTAGTTCACCAGGAACCATCAAGATCATCGATCTCGACCTGTCCAAGTATGACCGGATCGCCTCGCGATTTCGACAGGAGCAACGGGAGGCAGTTTCCTATCTCAAGGGCGGCATCGATACCAGGAACAGCGCATTCAACCATCTGATCGATCGAATTGAGCAGGTTGCCATCGCGACTCGCGATCCTCTGCTCCTCATGGGCCCTACGGGCGCCGGCAAATCGCTCTTGGCAAAACGAATCTACGAATTGAAAAAGAACCGCCGGGCTGTAGAGGGGTCTTTTGTCGAAGTGAATTGCGCCACTGTGCGTGGGGACGCCGCCATGTCTGCCTTGTTCGGTCATGTGAAAGGAGCGTTCACCGGAGCCCAGAAGGATCGCCCCGGTTTGCTTCGTGCTGCGGATAAGGGAGTTTTGTTTCTGGACGAGGTTGGAGAACTGGGTCTTGATGAACAGGCAATGCTGCTTCGGGCCCTAGAGGAAAAGACATTTCTTCCTCTAGGTTCTGATGATGAAGCGCACAGCGATTTTCAGCTCATTGCGGGAACCAATCGGGACTTGTTCGCCGCGGTTCGCGAAGGAAAATTTCGGGAAGATCTTCTAGCGCGCATCAACCTTTGGACATTTTCACTTCCAGGCTTGAAGAACCGATCCGAGGACATCGAGCCCAATCTCGATTTCGAATTGGACCGCTTTGCCGAAAAAGCTGGACGCCGTGTGACTTTCAGCAGGGAATCGCGGGAACGATTCTTGAGTTTTGCTCTTTCGCCAGCAGCTCTGTGGGCCGGCAACTTCCGGGATCTAAATGCCGCCGTCGCCCGCATGGCAACGCTGGCACCCGGCGGGCGGATTTCCAATCAAGTAGTGGATGAGGAAACCAGCAGGCTGTCTGTGACTTGGCATAAACCAGAGACCACTGGGCACGATGACGAGCTTGGACAATTCCTCACGCCGAAGCAACTGGAAGAGATCGACCTTTTTGATCGCGCACAGTTGGCGTTCGTCATCGACTTCTGCACACGCAGTCGTTCACTCTCTGAAGCCGGTCGCAGTCTCTTTGGTGCCTCTCGCGCTCGCAAGTCGATTTCAAACGATGCGGATAGGCTCCGCAAATACCTCGGTCGCTTTGGTTTGGAATTCTCGCAGATTCAAAATCTGACGGCCAGATCTTAGGCTCGGACTATTTGCACGGGCGAAAGCACCCCAGTGGTTTCGGAACACTGAGCAGCAGCGAGGAGAGATCTGCAGACGGCGGCACTGCGTCAAATTGCGAATGCGAATTGACCCGAATGCACAGGCGGGCGG
>CAZILJ010000044.1:0-3673 GCA_964539915.1 uncultured Acidobacteriaceae bacterium
GATCAATCGCGAAAGTACAGAAACAATATTTTTGGGTCCCTCTCCCGAAGCCAGCGAGCGGGTCAGAATCCCGAAGACCCAAGACCGATCACAAAACACGGCTTTCACGGTGTGCAGTGGAAGACCAGCACAGGCAGGATATTCAACAACTGGAAGTTCAGCTTCACGGAACTGAAACTGGATTTGAGGTAAGGCAACAAGGAGCGGTTGAACTGAAACACCAGCAAGGAGCCTTGCGCCTGCAGCGCATGGCGAGATTCGGAAACGATCTCCTGCCGCTCGGCCGCCGAGAGAAGGCTGTAGGGAATGCTGGAAATGATGTAATCGGCAGCCGCCAAACCTTGCTCCGCCAGAATGCGGCGAACGTCAGCCGCCGATCCGTGAACCAAACGAAGCCGCGTATCGTGGATCGTTTCGCCGAGGTGCTCCACAAACTCTTCGTTGAGCTCAATGGCCACGAGCACCGCATCCCGACGCATTCGCTTAAGCACTTCCCGCGTGATGGTTCCCACACCCGGACCAAATTCCACCAGCACACGCGCCCGATCCCAATCGATCTCTGCCATTAAGTGCTTCACCAGGAACGAAGAACTGGGAACGATCGATCCCAACATCGATGGATGTTTAAAGAAATTTCGGGCGAACAAAACAGAGGAAGACGTTTTATTGACGGACTCTCGCACAGTTCCGGGCACCTCGAAGGGTTCTCGCAAACAGCCAAATGGCGCTGCAGCTTCTATCCTAGACGAAGTTTGACGTATGTTCGATGAATCAGCCATTTTTTGGGCGCCGGGTCCAAGCTCTGCTTGGGCGGGGTTCTTAGGAACCCGGGCGCACGCAAACGTCTTGATAATCGAAGCCTAAGCCAAGCGATAGTAACTTGCGGGCATGGAATGCATGGAATGAAGTCGTCGAGAATTGAGGAATCGACACTGCGGGATGGGTGTGTTCGAGAGGACTTGCGAATTGAGACTGGTTTTGAACACGCTGTTGCGGCTCGTCTCAGGAATCGATTTCGTTCTCACATCGATCTATTGCCTGCTCGCATTCCTGCCCTACACCTTCTTCTTCCTGATCAAAGCGCCACCCTATTCGTGGATGCCGTGGTTTGCGCCATCAGGCAACCCTGTACTCTGTAGCGGCAAGTGCAGCGGTGGCAGCAAACTGGCCGGATGCGCGAGGCTTGGGCGAAACGTGAGCACAGATTTCTTATCGGCGCGGGACGGCTGCTTGCCGCAGGCGTTTACCTCAGCCTCCATCCGTTTCTGCGAGTCCTCGAAGACAATCGAACGGCCTATCGCTGGAGCCTGGCAAGCTTGCTTCCCCTGATTGCCTTTGCGCCGTGGCGCCAAGTCGGCGACAGACCTGTCGAACAGAATGGTCCTGAAAACGGACAACTAGGGTACTCCGAAGGGCTGCTGATTGCGGCCGCGGTCTCGGTCATTTACACGGCGGGATCGAGGATGGGTCTCTACAGCGAGACCGGACCATGGCGTTTCATTGGTCCGACGCAGAGTTCACGCTGTGGAGCTTTATCTCGCATCTCATGCTGGCCATCGTAATCGTTTCGGGCATCAACCTGGTCTTCATGCTCTTCGGCCAAAACCGCGAAGCCACGATCGCTCCGGCGCGCCGGAGTCTGTGTGCCGGTGCTCTCCTCGCTCTGGTTTGCGTTGCCCCGCTTTCTCGAAAACGCCCTGAGCTTTGCTGGATGGGCTGCCAATGTCTACGCCGGTACGCTTGCGGTGGCGCTTACGCTGTATGGATTCTTGATCGTCCGCCCGTCAGATGGGATCGTCGCGTGGATCGTGCTGGCAGCGTCAGCCGCGCTAGCCGGGAGTGGGGAGTCGCTGCTCGCCTCATCGGCACGTTAGGACTTGGCGACGCGGATTTCAGAATTATCTCGCAGTGATCGACGGGAGTGCTTTATTTCTGAGCCGCCCAAGCAAGTCCGTCGGCGCCCGGACCGGCATCGATCAGCCTTGCCACTGTCCAATCAGACGTGCGAATCTCAGCAACTTTGTGACTTGCATCGCAAGAAACATACGCCATGGCACCATCCGGACGTATGAGAACTTCTTGCGGAGCAGCGGGAACATCGATCGTGTGCTCGACCTTCATCGACTTGAGATTTACCACAACCACCTGTCTCGCTCCGGGAGTTGCGACGACGAGCCACAGTCCGTCGGGCGTCGGCGCGGTTCCGTAACCGGGAGCCGACAGCGGAATCCATGACTTCACTTTCCGTGTCGCGGTGTCGAATACTGCCAGTCGAGGTTTCGATTGGTCAGAAGTAAAAGCCAGGCGATCGTCGACGGAAAGCGAGATGCGCTGGATAACCGGCGCAATCTGAATTACATCCATCGTCTTTCTAGCTTTGATATCGAGGACAGAAATCGTGCCCGAACCCACGTTGGTGGTGTAGCCATACCGTCCATCGTGGGAGAGAGCGAACATGTGCGATTCCGCTCGATCGGTTGGAATCGAGCCGACGATCTTCAGCGATGCTGGATCGATGATTGTGATTGATTTGTCAATCTCAGTGGAGACGTAGAGCAATCCGTCCTTGGGGCCGAACAGCGGACAATGTGGACGGACTCCGTGGCCGAAATCAACATTGCCGATGATCTTGCGCGAAGCGATGTCGATCGCGACCAGATTGGTGCCATCACTTCCCGGCTTTCCAACACCCGAATCGCCGTAGATGGGAACGTAGGCAGTGCGGCCGTCGGGAGACGCGATCACTTCGTGACCGGTATTTCCGTTCTCTGCGACCGTCGCAACCTGCTTACCCGCCTCGGGATCGATGATGCCAAGAGTTCGGTCGCCTTTGTTGGCGACGAGCAGTATGCCGGAGGATGCGGCGCTCGCCGCGTGAAATCTTGAATGTGGCAGCATGGCTAAAACAAATATTACTGGCAAAATCATGAAATATGAGCGTGTCATCAGAGTCCCCTTTCATCCGTACAGCGGCCGGTAGGGTTTAGCTTAACCGCAAAAGACTGGAGCGCAAAGGGTCGCAAATCCTCGGCGCCTCAACCGGCTCTCCGCGCTCGTCATTTCACGCCCAGATCGTCATGCTCGTGGTAGTTCGGATACGGCGGACGCTTGATCTCTGGGAGCGGATGTTCTTTCAGCTGCTGCATAACGACCTCAATCGCTTTCTCGAGTTGAGCATCACGACCCTGGCGGAAGGCCGCAGGGTCAAGGTCGACTTCGACGTCGGGCGCAATGCCATGGTTCTCAACTTCCCAATCGCCGTTGAGGCCGTAAATAGCGGCTCGCGGTGCGGTCACATGGCCCCCGTCAAGCAGTTCAGGATAGCCGCCAATGCCGACTAATCCGCCCCAGGTTTTTTTGCCGATCAGCGGTCCGACGCCGGCTTTGCGGAAGTACCACGGCAGCGCGTCTCCGCCGGAACCGGACATTTCGTTGATGATCATGACCTTGGGCCCGTAGATCGCTTCCGAGGGACTCGACCAGTCGTGGCCCTGGCGAGTGACCACGCGGCTCATCATGGGCCGGCGCAGGTAGTCGATGATGTAGTCGGCGAGTTGTCCGCCTTCATTAAAGCGTTCGTCGATGATGGCAGCCTCTTTGCCGACCTGCGAAAAGAAGTAGCGGTTGAAGCTGGTATATCCGCCGCCCGCGGTGTTGGGAACGTGAACGTAGG
>CAZILJ010000045.1:0-3993 GCA_964539915.1 uncultured Acidobacteriaceae bacterium
AACACCAGCGCGCCCTCACGCGTTCGCAAATCCTCGTACACCTTCCACGTCGCGGCCGTAGTCTTGAACTGCAAAATGAGGGTATGCCCCTCAACCGACATCGCCCCCGAGACGCCTTTCTGTGCCGGCTTTTCTTGAGGCAGTCGACTCAGTTCTGCCGTCGCGCCAACGCTGCCGGAGAGAAAATCAAAACCAGCAGCCGTCGCCGCCATTCCATGCAGAAAGCCTCTTCGGTCCATAGTCATTAGGAAGAACTCTCACTGCTAACCAAACCCCCTGGAGACTACGCTCAACGACGCCGTCGACGCCTGGCTGTGCCGCCAGGTTCTCGATCCTCTTTGATCTCGAAGTTCGTCGGCGGCGTTACGCCGAGCAGGTATTGCACGAAGTAGTCCCAACGTCGTCGCACCAGATAAAGCGCGTGTTCGCCACTTTCTCCATGAAACATGTTGGGCACGAACAACATGTCAAAAGTTTTGTTGGCCTTCATCAGGGCATCAACGAAGCGCATTGTCTCCGCTGGATGCACGTTGTCGTCGATGTCTCCGTGCTCCACCAATAAGTGCCCTTCGAGGCGACTCGCCATCGTAACGTTGGACTGGGCAGCATAGTCTTCTTGAACCGGGTATCCCTGATACAGCTCGTTCCACCACGCCTTGTCGAGACGCGCGTCGTGATCCCCCGACGTGGACACTCCCACTTTATAAAACTCCGGAAAAGCCAGCATGGCATGAGCTGCACCGTAGCCGCCCGCAGAAGTTCCGTAGATCCCAACCCGGGTTACGTCCATATACGGATTACGCGCGGCCATCTGCTTGATCATCGCAACGTGGTCTTCAAACGATCCGCCTAGGTTTCGGTACGAAAACTGGTGGAATGCCCTCGATCGTCCGGTCGTGCCGCGTCCGTCCACCATCACAGCGACAAAACCGAGTTCTGCCGCCGACTGCAGAAACAAACTCCCGCCAAAACTCTTGGGCACAAAAAACGCCTGGGGTCCCGTGTAGACGAACTCAACAATCGGGTATTTCTTTCTCGCATCGAAATTCGACGGGCGCCAGATCAGTCCAAAAAGGTCCGTCGTGCCGTCCCCAGCTTTCCCTTGAAACGGCTCCGGGAATTTCCACCCCAACTTCATCAGCGCGCTGGCATCGGACTTCTCCAGAACGCGCACCTCCGAACCGTCTTTCGTCCGCCGCAACACGGCCTCCCCGGGCAAGTCTGGCCGCGAATAACTATCCACAAAGAACGCACTGTCTGGGGAAACGTTGACGGAATGATTCGCATTCTCCGGCGAAAGCAACTCAAGTCCTCTTCCATCAAACCCGACGCTGTAGAGATGCGTCTGGTATGGGTCCTCGTTCTTCTCGCGTCCGTTCGCAGAGAAGTAGACTCGGCGGGCCTTTTCGTCGATGTGCTCAATTCCCCGGACAACCCAGGGCCCCTGGGTAATCTGGTTTACGAACTGTCCAGTCTTGGAGTAAAGATACAAATGATTCCACCCGTCTCGTTCCGAAGGCCAGATGATCTCCCCGGTGCCTTCGACGAAACGATAGAACGTTTCCCCTGGATCAACGTACGTATCGGATTGTTCACGCAGCAGAATTTTCTGCTCTCCGGTCGATGCGTCCACCAGGCGAACTTCCTTCGCCTTAAACCCGCGATCATCGCAGTCGTACCGGAAACTCTTACTGTCGGGGAACCAATCGAATCCAGGTCCATCCTGAAAAGGTAGTTCGATGGAGGCGGCTTCCATATCAATTCGCTTTCCGGACTGAACGTCGAAGATGATCGGCTCCGCCTTCGCCAGCACTTCCCCCGGCAATGGATAAACATAGGTGAACGCTCGCGGGCGCAACTGACCCGGCGGTACGAATTGCAGGCTCGTGAACCGGCCCGAATTTCTTGAATCGATGCGGTAGGTAATTAACTTCGAGGAATCTGGCGACCAGAACACAGCGGCAGGCTGTTTCACATCCTCGGTCTCTTGATCCACCATTGGGCGCAGAGAGGGCAGCGGCGTTGCATAGTCCCATGCTGCGACGCCATCGTGCGTCAACTGCAACTCTGTGCCCGTCGATGTGTCACGCAGATAAAGGTTGTGATCTTTGACGATCGCGGCCCAGCGTTTGTTGGGCGAGAGCGCCTCATTCGGCCGCTCCGGCCGTGCCGGCTCTCTCTGACATTGGTAGGTTGCGAGTGCACACGTCCACTGCACGCCGTCGATAGCGAAGCGAATTGACTTTCCGCCGTCTACGAATTCGATGTCATCAAAGGGGAGGGCTCGCGACGAGTACACCTGCTTCGCAGCCTGGGACATCGCCATCGCCAGTCTCGCGTGATCGAAGGCTGGAGCGCTCGTATTCTGTTCCGCATCGACCAGAACGAACTCGGCGCCGGCAGTTCCAGTCTTCCGGTACCAGAACCGGCTTGTCTTTTCAATCCAATGCGGGCTCACATCCGCAACATAGACGAGATGCCGCAGGTTGCCGGGAAGAAACTGCTGCGCGCGCTGATAGTCCTCCAGTCTGCCCTGAGCGGCGGCTTCCGGCAGGGCAAGCAGGAGCAGGGCGGACAGCACAATCCACCGTCGACGATTGAGATTCATTACGTTTGAGGCTTTCTGATAGCTTCGAGTTCAACTACCGCCACAAAAGGAAATGCATTCCCATGGGCGGGAGGCCCGGCGAATGCATTTCGATTTCAATCGGCCGACGACGCCGCGGCACCTTAGAACTCGATGTTCCCTCGCAGTTCGATCGCCCGCGCTCCGGCATTCGGAGAGTTCGGATAGATGTTGAGAGGCCCTCCGACGATCCCAAATCCCCCGCTCTGTATGGCGTTAAAGCCAAAATTCACGGCTCCATTTGTCGCGCCCGTAGAGAAGGTCGGGTGATTGAAGGCGTTCAGCATTTCAGCTTGCAGGTTGAACCGGAACCGCTCAGTGATGGGGAAGTGCTTCGTGATCGAGATGTCGTCGAAAGTGTTATGCGGACCGTGAAGCCATACTCGCTGGCCGAAGGTGCCCGGTGTGGTATTGGGCGCGATGTATGCCGGGTTAGCGCCGCCTCCTGTCGGCGAGGCCAAGTACTTGGGGTTGATGAAGGCAACGGTTGTCGTTCCCGGAATAGAGTGTCTCCCAACGGAGCTTTGGAGCTGCGCTGCCGTAACTCCATTCAAAACTACGCCTCCGTCGCCATAGTCGTTAAAGGTGTTGGTTCCGCCGAGCAGCAAAAATGGAGCTCCGGTCTGGAAGGTAAAGATCGTTCCCACAGTCCAGCCGCCGACGATGCGATCCAGCACGCCACTGCGGTTCGCAAATTCCTTGCCCTTGCCGAATGGCAAGTCGTAGGTGCCGTTGACATGCACGACGTGACGAAGGTCGAAAAGAGTTGGCCCGTAGCTCAGCCGCATGTCGCGCACGGTAAACACGGCGCCTTGGCCTTGCCAGTTGTTTTGGGTGGCGACCCCGAGCGTGTGACTCCATGTGTAATTAGCATCAAACTGCAGGCCATGCCACGCCCGCTCGCGGAAGTCTACCTGCAGCGCATGGTAATTCGAGTACCCTTCGGCCACCGTGTAGCTTGATCCAATGGTTTGGGAATAAGGATTAGCCTGGAAGTAGTTGATCGGATATCGAGCACCAGCGGCATTGAAAGTACCCGCAGCCACATTGTTCGCGCACGGGGTAAAAGATGCGCCGACTAGATTGCAGAAATAAGGCACTGTTCCGCCGACACCCGCCAGGATGTTTGCCATGGCTCCAGCCTGCCCTGTCTGCAACTGGGTAATAAAATTGCCGGCGCCATAATCCGCCAGAGGTATGCCGGCACCTCCAGACCCTTCTCCAGCAAAGGCCGCATCGAAGATGGGCGTCGCCTGTTGCCCTGCAAAACCATTGTTCGCGAACGATGTGATTCCGTTCGCCTGATTGATCGCAAGGTTGGTCTGCGCGTTCTTGAATTGCGTAAGGAAGCTGTTTGGGAATTGGCT
>CAZILJ010000046.1:0-5223 GCA_964539915.1 uncultured Acidobacteriaceae bacterium
CGCGAGGATGGAGAGCGGGAGGGTCATGACCAGCGGGCTTTCATGCGGCTCACCATGACCATGTTCATCATGACCATGTTCATCCTGACCGTGAACGGCGTGGGCTTGACCGTGCGCGTCGACTCGCGCGCCGCGGTAGTCTCCAAAGAACGTCATGAACAAAAGGCGGAACATGTAGAACGACGTGAGCAACGCTGTGATGACGCCAATCAGCCAGAACACCCAGCTGCCGTGGTCGCTGGAGTAGGCCTTCCACAGGATTTCGTCCTTGCTCCAGAAGCCGGCGAATGGCGGGATTCCAGCGATGGCTAATGTGGCGATGCCCATGGTGAGGAAGGTCCAGGGGATGAAGGATCGCAGCCCGCCCATCCTGCGCATGTCCTGTTCGCCCCCAACCGCGTGAATCACGGAACCGGCGGACAAGAACAGGAGCCCCTTGAAGAAAGCGTGAGTCATGAGGTGGAAGATTCCGGCCGAAAAAGCTCCCACACCGCAAGCCATGAACATGTATCCAAGTTGCGAAACCGTCGAGTAGGCGAGGACTTTCTTGATATCAGTCTGCGTGATCCCGATGGTGGCGGCGAACAGGGCGGTGAGCGTTCCGATGACAGCGACTACCATCAGGGCCATCGGCGCGCGCTCAAAAATCACGTGCGATCGCGAAACCATGTACACGCCCGCTGTGACCATGGTGGCCGCGTGGATCAGGGCCGAGACCGGCGTTGGACCTTCCATGGCGTCGGGCAGCCAGACATAGAGCGGGATCTGCGCCGACTTGCCGCAGGCGCCGACCATCAGCAGGATCCCGATTGCAGTCAGCAGCCCAGCGCTGGTATTTTCCGGCGCGAAGGGTTGGACTTGTGCGAATACCTGTGTGAAGTTCAGCGAGCCGAAGTGCTGGATGAGCAGGAAAAGTCCGATGAGAAATCCGAAGTCGCCGATGCGGTTGACGATGAAAGCTTTTTTCCCTGCCGATGCCGCGGAATCTTTGGTGAACCAGAATCCGATCAATAGATACGACGCCAGGCCAACTCCCTCCCAGCCGATGAACATCACCAGGTAGTTGTTGGCCAGAATCAGGGTCAGCATGAAGAACATGAACAAGTTGAGGTAAGCGAAGAAGCGGTAGTAGCTGGGGTCGTCCCACATGTATCCGACGGAGTAGATGTGGATGAGGAATCCAACTCCGGTGACGACCAGCAGCATGATGAGTGACAACTGATCAAGGTACAGCGCAAAGTCGGCGCTGAAGTTGCCGTAACGAATCCAGTGGGCGACGTATTCCTGGTAGGGAAGGTCAAGGGAGGAAAAGCGCAGGGCCACCAACAGCGCCCAGGCAAATGCTGCGCCCGGAAAGACGAGCCCGACCGTTGTGACCGCAGTCCG
The DNA here is from genome assembly GCA_964539915.1 of uncultured Acidobacteriaceae bacterium. Lineage (GTDB taxonomy): Bacteria > Acidobacteriota > Terriglobia > Terriglobales > Acidobacteriaceae > Sulfotelmatobacter. Next base: position 1,387 of record CAZILJ010000046.1, read on the forward strand.
CGAGGACTTCTTCCCCAAGAAGCCATTGATCGCTGCCCCTGCCAGAGGCAGGGCCGGGATCAGCCAGAGATTGAGATTCGACGTCATAGTTTGAGCAGGTTCACCTGATCGATGTTCAGGGTTTCACGCGTGCGGTAGACCGCGATGATGATCGCCAGGCCCACGGCGGTCTCCGCGGCCGCTACCACCATGACGAAGAAGACGAACACCTGTCCCGCCAGCACATGCCAATGCGCCGCGAAGGCCACGAAAGAAAGGTTCACGCCGTTCAGCATTAGCTCAATCGACATGAAGATGGCAATGATGTTGCGCTTGATCAGGAATCCGGCGACGCCGCATGCAAACAGAAAGCCGCTGAGCACCAGGTAATACGACAAAGGAACCATTACTCCACCTTCCCGGCGGGTGAGGTTGCCGGCTTGCTCGCCAGCACCACCGCGCCCATGATCGCAATCAGGATCAGGACGGAGGTAATTTCAAAGGGCAACAGAAATTCGTGGAACAGCAATTGTCCGATAATCTTGGGATCGCCGGGCATCGCGCCCGCCGCCACCGCCTCCGTTCCCGAATGTCGCAGAACCACCCAACCGACCAGAATGCTTCCCAGCAAAATGCCGGGGATTCCGAACAAAATGGCAACCCGGCTGCCGTTTGTGCGCTCTTCTACTCCGGCGTTCAGCAGCATGATGGTGAAGACGAACAGCACCATAATCGCGCCCGCGTAGACGATCACCTGCACGGCGGCAACGAACTCCGCTCCCAACAGCAGGTATTCACCCGCGAGCGCGGCCATCACAGCGATCAAAGAGAGTGCGCTGTTGATGGGATGCCTCTGCGCCAACAGGTTGACTGCGCCTGCCACACAGACGGCCCCGAAGGCCAGGAACAAGACTAGATGAACATTCATTATGGAATCGAGTTCTCAGTGGTCACTTCTCAGCAAAACCGCCACTCGATCGGATTCTCCGTTGGCTTGGTTGCGCGGTCACTGAGAACTGAAAACCGAGAATTTCTTTTTCTTATTCTTACCAGGCCACCGCAATCGCAGTGGCGATCAGATTTGCCAGAGCCAGCGGCAGCAGGAACTTCCAGCCAAACGCCATCAACTGGTCGTAACGGAAGCGCGGCAATGTGCCCCGCACCCAGATATACAAAAAGAGAAATGCAAAAATCTTAGCGACAAACCAGAACACCGGCAGAAACACCTGCAAAAGGTAGGGCCCGAAAATCGGCCCGTGCCATCCGCCGAAAAACAACAACGTGGCCAGGCAAGCCACCGTAATCATGTTCGCGTATTCCGCCATGAAGAACATGGCAAATTTCATTGCGCTGTATTCGGTGTGATATCCGGCAACAAGTTCGGTTTCGGCTTCGGGCAGGTCAAACGGGATGCGGTTTGTCTCCGCATAGGCGGCCATCAAATAACAGAAGAAACCGATGAACTGCCCGGTGAAAATATTCCAACGCGGAATGAATCCCCAGAAATGTCCCGCCTGCGCATCCACAATCGTGCGCAGGCTAAGGCTGCCCGACATGATGAGCACACCGACCAGAGACAGGCCAAGCGAAATCTCATAGCTCACCATTTGCGCGCTGGCACGCAGCCCCCCGAGCAGGGAGTATTTGTTGTTCGACGACCAGCCGGCCAGTGCGACGCCGTAAACGCCGATCGAGGTGACGCCGAGGATCAGAAGCAGTCCCGTGTTCACGTCGGTAATCTGAAGCGGAATAAGGTAGCCGCCGATGACGATCGAAGTGCCGAACGGGATGACCGCGATCGATGTCAGCGCGAAAATGACGGCGATCAGCGGCGCCGCAATAAACAACGGCTTGTAGACGTGCGGCGGAGTCAGGTCTTCTTTAAATAGAAACTTCAGGCCGTCGGCTGCCGGCTGCAGCAAACCAAACGGGCCGACCCGCGTGGGTCCCCAGCGATTTTGCATGTGGCCTACGACTTTGCGCTCAAGCCACACGGTGTACGCGACTGCGGTGAGCAGCACGCCGAGTACGACTGCCGACTTGATGACTGACGCCAGTAGGAATAGCCAGATTGGTAACGCCACTCCTTGCTTCCTCTCTTACCAAGACAACCACTAAGACAATTCCTTAGAAAAACTTTGTTTGAGACCACTCTTGCTTTAGACCAACCGAACGGCTCAGTTGTCAGTCTGCGGCGACTTCCGCGGGTTTCACTTCGTGACTCTCCATGACTGACTTCAATGTGCGCGAGTATCGTCCCAGCGTGCCCGATGTGAACAGAGTGTTGTTGGCCGGGGAAATCGATTCCGGTTTGTGGGTCGCTCCCGGCCCGCTTTTCGTGAACGATGTGTGCTCGCTGTTGCCGGCCAGAAGATTCGGACGCGAGATCCCGTAGCCAGGTACGAGCCTCTGGATTTCGTCGAGAATCGCCATGGGATCAAGCGGACTCAGCTTGGGCTCCAGTCCCTGCATCTCAAGCCAGACGGCGTGTCGGTCGGCCTCTCCCGACTGAGCCCCTCGCGACTGTCCCATATCCGCCCGCACGCCACCGCCGAAGGGAACCAATTTGCGGACGTCGAAGCCCATGGCGTCAGCGATGCGGACAATCATTTCGAAATCTGCTTTCGTGTCTGAAATTTCGCCGGCCTTCTTCACCAGTTGCACGTCGCCCGAGGTGTTGGTCATCGTGCCGGCTTTTTCGTAGGCATTTGCGGCAGGCAGAACCACGTCCGCCATGACCGCGGTTTCGGTCAAAAACATGTCCTGCACCACAACGAAGCTGTTCGAGAAAGCGAACGGGTCGATATTCAGCCGTCCAACAGGATTCGAGCCGACCACGTAAAGTGCTTTCAACTTGCCGCTCTTGCCACCTTCCACCATGCCCGCGAGGTCGAGCCCGGCAGCTTGCGGGATAGCCCACTCCTGATGGAAATCGCTGCTTCCCGTGATGGGGTGATAACCGGGCAGCAGGTCGGGATAGAGGCCCATATCGGCGGCACCGCGCGAGTTGGCGTAGTCTGCCAGGCAGATAAACTTCGCCCCGGAAATGCCTGAACCGAAAGCCACCAGGCTGGCAACATCATCGCCGCGGATTTCCGAGCCGAAAATAATAACCAGATTCGGTTCGCCGCGCAGTTTGTCGCGCAGCCCAATCCAGGCATCTTTATTGGTGGTTTCGCTCACCAGGGCCTCTGCGCTCGCATCGTTGCCCGACAAGAAGCTCGAGATTTGGCCTTCTGTTCCTCCCGGACACTGGGCAAACGTCGTCGCCTGCCGCCGCAGTTTGATCGACTGCGAGTTGACCACGTAGAGCTTGGCGCGGTGCAGACGTACGTTGTTGCGGATCTGCCAGGCCAACAGGGGATGCTGCTCAGTTGGATCGTTGCCGATCAAAAGAATCGCCGGAGCCGCGAACACGTCGGCCATGCTTGCGGTTCGGTCGGGCTTGCCGCGCAAGGCTAGAGACAGGGCAGGGAAGTCCGCCGTGCGGTGATGATCGAGGTTGTTCGTCTTCAGTACCGTGCGAGCGAATTTCGAGAGCAAGTACGCTTCTTCGTTCGTAGTGCGGGTAGAACCGATCACCCCGATCGCCGCGCCGCCGTCCTGGTCGCGGACTTCCGCAAACTTCTTCCCCACCAACTCGAACGCTTCTTCCCATGTCGACGGAGTCAGCCTGCCGTTCTTGCGGATCAGAGGCTGCGTCAATCGCTCTTCGTGATTCGCAAAGTCGAAAGCATAGCGTCCCTTGATACAGAGGAAGTCTCCGTTGGTGCCACTCTTGTCGCGGTTGTCGCCGCGGACAATTTCCATACCGGTATCGGACCGGCGCACGCCCAGAGTCGTCTTGCACCCGTCGCC
>CAZILJ010000047.1:0-1850 GCA_964539915.1 uncultured Acidobacteriaceae bacterium
GTTGCAGCTTGCGAAACCATTTGTCCACGATTTGCGGAGGCTTGTTCTGCAGAATCCAGTGGGCCGCGACCATGAAGGTCAAACCGAGAACCATGCCCATCACCGGGGCAACGACGATAAAGATCAGGGTCCGGTACCAACCTTCCGGAATAATGACTGAGAACGCGGATGAAGCGCCGCTGCGAATGGCGGCGTGCATCATGGCAGCGCCGGCATAACCCCCGATCAAGGCGTGCGAGGAGGAGGTCGGAAGTCCCCACCACCAGGTCAGAAGATCCCAGACGATAGCGCCGAACAGTCCCGCCATGACCACGTATTGATCGACGTGTTCGAGGCGGATCATACCGCGGCCAATGGTGTTGGCGACGGCCGTGCCCAAGAAAAACGCGGCCAGAAAGTTGAAAGTCGCGGCCCAGAGGACGGCAAGTCTGGGCGACAGCACGCGTGTGGAAACTACAGTCGCGATGCTGTTGGCCGAGTCGTGAAATCCGTTCAGAAAATCGAAGACTAAAGCGACCAGGATCGTGATGAGGACTAGCAGCACATCTCTGTTCAACGGGGGTCTCTCCGGGTTGTGCTCGCGAAATTCCTGCTAGGTGCTCTTTACGACAATAGCTTCGAGCACGTTGGCGGCGTCCTCTGCTTTATCGGTCGCGTTTTCCAGAACTTCGTAAAGTTCCTTCAATTTGATGAGGTGTATCGGATCTTTTTCGTTTTCGAACAGATCGGCAATGGCGCGACGACTGACGTGATCGGCCATGTCTTCCAGCCGGTTGACTTCCTCGCAATGATCCATGACATGGCCATTCTTTTCGAGAAGGGAAACGCCCTTGGCCAGTTCCTCGCATTGCAACACGATCAGCCCCGCTAACTCGGCGGAGACGGGCGGAGGCGTCGCGATCTTGTACATCACGAGGCGCAGGGCCGCGGAGTTTACAAAATCAAGAACGTCATCGAGCGAGGAAGCCAGGCGGTGAATGTCCTCGCGGTCAAACGGAGTAATGAAACTCTGGTTGAGTTTGGTAATGATGGCATGAGTGGCCTTGTCGCCCTTATGCTCGATGGCCTGCACCTGGTTGACGCGCATGGCAAGATCTCGCGGATCCGCCAGTATGCTGCGGAGCAATTTGGCGCCGTCGGTGAGATTGCCGGAAAGTTCAGCGAAAAGGTCAAAAAACTTGGTATCGCGGGGGATTAGACGCATTGAGACAGTTCACTCGGGGCTCCTGGCAGGTCGACAACATGGAAGACCAAGAGCAGAGTAATATCTCACGCCCAGCGTGAACTGCGCAAACTGGCGGGGCCGCCTTAACGGTATGTTCTGCGGGAAACGAGAGCGGGTGTGCGCCGGGGGGTTCGAATGTGGATGACCAGTAGTAGGGCGAAAACCGCCGCCGATCCTAACGCGATGGGCTGCAGAAAACCGAGAAAAACTTGACTAATACTCATCGCAGCATTATGGGGGTTGGGGTCGCCGGAAGCGACATTACTACCAGGGTAGAACTAACGTGCGGAGCCGATGCCCGGCGCGGAACCGAGGATGCTATCGGGTGCTGCCCCGGAGCATTGCCCCGGATGTTTCAGCTTGCGCTCTGAAAGCGCTGCCTTCCTGGCGGCTGGTCCGGAGAGCTTGCCGCCCGGTGCGCCGAGCGCCAACTGCCGTTTGACCATCACCCTGGGCCCTCCGGCGGGACAAAGATGCCGAGGACCGACGCTCGCTCGCCGACACAGGCAGATTCACCGGTTCATTTTCTTCGTGACCTTAGCGTCCTCGTGTTCGTGCTTCTCGATGGGGTCGGAAGATTCCTGTTGCCGTTTTCCCGGAAGCCGTCCAACTCACCGGGCAACTC
>CAZILJ010000048.1:0-1868 GCA_964539915.1 uncultured Acidobacteriaceae bacterium
TCCCCATGCGGGAGAGGGCTATATGGCAGTTCAACAACACAACTGGGGTGAGGGGTCGGGGCCGCGTCCCCTCGCCCAACGGTGTTGCTGAATCCTTTGCGCTGCCCTCTCCCGCCAGGGGAGCGGTTGCAGTGACTGCTCAGAAAAATAGTGACATGATTTCAAGTCATTATGAGGTCAGACTCGTTTGTCTTGATGTTGGATTGCACATAGGTAGCAGCATCGATCGCATTTTCTAGTCCGTGATTCATTTTCGAACTGCGAGTGCGGAGCGGGGTAGGTGCTGATGGCGTCACCCTCTCACGGCGAAAACAGGGGTTCGAGTCCCCTAGGGAGCGCCATGAAGCCCAATGTAAATCAAAGACTTATATGACGCTAAGATCGGTCGACAAATCGGAAACCAATGATCGACCAAAGATCGCGGGGCGTTGCGCGGTCGTTTGTGTGCGTCTTGCTGAGTTTGGGCGGAGGGTCTAGATCGCGGGCAATGACCCGCGCTGAACAAATCCGAAAGGCGCTGGAGGTGCTTGCGCCGCTGCCAGAGGAATTTGGCGAGTGTCGGTGCCGTATCGAGCACGCCCTCGACATTATGGAGCGACGATAAGAGCTGCCACAGCCATCAAGTCGGAACGCGCGGCGGCGCAGGAAACCGGACGGGGCTATTATGGTGCCCTGGAGCGACTGCTCGCTGCCAGTAGGGCTCACGCCCATGCCGGCGGCGCCCTCGGGATTTCAATCACTAGCATTGAGCGGGCGCTGCAATGGCGCTCTAAGTTCTCTCGTGCACTCCCGTCGGGGGCAATTATTCAACGGCAAGCCGCGGCCTTAGCCTACAGTCTGCTCTGGCAGTCGAATCACGCGGCCGTTACAACTCGTGGTGGAGCATGGCACACGCTAGGGGCGATTCTATGTGGCGATCAGCAAGCCGACCTGTTTGATTACTTGCGTGAGTTCAAAGATGACTTTCCAGAGCAGACGGAAACCCACCTGAAATAGCCTCGCATCCCGTCCGACAATTTTCGTAGGCGTACTCCGAAGGCCGCCCTGTTTGCGGCGGTCATTTGGTGTCGAAAAAATGAACACTGCAAATGTAGAGATCGATCGATCGCTGACGATTGCCGAGTTCTGCGCGCTCGAGCGAATTTCTAAAGCCGCCTACTATGGGCTTCGAGGCCGCGGTCTAGGGCCTGAAGAATTTCGCCCACCGGGCACCTCCATCGTGCGGATCACGGCGCAAGCGCGTCGCGAATGGCACGCGCGTATTGGTGAAGCGCAGAAGTCTCAGGCCGCAGAGTTAGAAGTAGCCGGTAGGAGTGCACAAGCCGCCGAGGCGGGTCGAATCGCCGCGCAATCGCCGGCGCACGTGAGCAGGCGCCATGCCGGCCCGAGTCGTCATCGACGGCGAGAGTTATGAGTGTCAAATGGTTGCCCAAGATATCGCGAGCGATGAGACCGGGCGCTCACTGACGATCCCGGAATTTTGCAAACTTGAGCGGCTTTCGAAGGCCACTTTCTACAATTTGAAAAAGCGCGGCCTCGCGCCAGCAGTGCTGGCAATTCCGGGCTCAAACATACGACGGATCACCGCCGCCGCCCGGGCGGAATGGTACGCGCGCATGCGTGAGCTGGCCGGTGGCGAAGCTGCCCAATTAGAACACGAGAGGCGCCGTGAGCTTACGGCTACCGCCGGCAAGCTGGCGGCTCAATCGCCTAATCACATGAGCAGAAGGCGCGTCCGTTCAGCGTCAGCGCGGCGGGGCCGGCGGTAAAACATGCCGCAGCGTCTCGCTCTACCACGCCGCCCTGGACGCGGTCGGCCTACTCGCGAAGCCGAGCAGATGTACCAAGACAAAAATCACAACTGTAAT
>CAZILJ010000049.1:0-2876 GCA_964539915.1 uncultured Acidobacteriaceae bacterium
AGAAAAAGCGCTTCCTCCATGGCCGAATCGCCGCCACCGACCACGGCGATCTCCTTTCCCGAAAAAAAGAACCCGTCGCAAGTCGCGCACGACGAAACTCCATGGCCGATGAGTTGCTGTTCATGCGGCAACCCTAACCACCGCGCCGAGGCGCCACTGGAGATGATCAAAGTTTGCGCGTGCACTTGGTGAACGCCCACATGCAGCAGAAACGGGCGCTTGCTCAAATCGGCACTGGTGAGATGTCCCATGCGATATTCGGCGCCAAAGCGCTCAGCCTGCTTGCGCATGTTCTCGACAAGCTGCGGGCCCAGAATCCCTTCGGGAAATCCGGGAAAGTTCTCTACCAGCGTAGTCATCGAGAGTTGCCCCCCGGGCTCGTGGCCTTCGATGACAAGCGGCTTGAGATTCGCGCGTGCCGCGTATAGAGCGGCGGTATGACCGGAGCATCCGGATCCGATGATGACAACGTCTCTAGTTTCGCTCATGGATGATGTCGCTGCACATTAGATGGCCGATCTCAGTTTTTGATGCAACACCCTACCGCGGCGTCCTCGGTCCGCACAAATCCTGTCATCCTGCGCGAAGCGAAGCACCTATGCAGTTACGGCAGCGTCTGAATTCATCGGGTCGCTCGAAATGACAGTCCATACTACGTCGTGAATGTTCGCAAGACTGCTCGTTCGCTTGTCCACAATCACAGAGATTGAATCACTTCTGTTCTTTCACCGGTTTGCTCATCTTTGAGGTTGGTTTCACCGTAACCTTCGTCTTCGATTCCCCGCCGATTTTCGCCAACTCCTCAGGCACAACGATTTTCACGCCCAAGCGGTTGCGATAGTTCGCTAACACTTCGGAGGCACCGCGAAACAGCGGCTCATACGCGCTCTGATCGGGCGCTGGACCTCCCTCCGCGGCCAAACACCGAGCCAGCGCCACCGACGATTTGCCAAAACGTTCCAGGCGGATCCGGCTTGCCGGACTGTTCGACCCAAGCATAGCTTCGGAACTCGTGACCGACGACGCACTATCCTCGATCGAAACCTGAATCAGATCTTTCGGGTCGCGCACATGAAGAACGAGCGTTTCCACCATATTCTGACCGTCGTTGCTGAAGGAATATTGCACTCTCGCAAAAAGCGCCTGCACCGCAAACTCCCGCCGCATGCGGACATACTTCGCCACCGAAGGCTCGCCTGCAGCGTGGGTATTTTGCCCAGCCGACAGGAAACTCGGCATGTCGCTTAAGGTCGAGACTCCACGAGAAACTTCGAAATCGGAGCCGAACAATGGTTCCTTGGGAACGCGGGCCAGCGCTGCCGCGATCTCCTTCTGCTCCTCGGCGGAAGGGCTGCACACGTTCAGCATGTTGACCTTCACCTGGGGCTGGTTAGACTGCGGGTTGCTCGCCGGCTCCTGCGCCAAAACTTGCTGCGCATTCGCCAGCCCGAGAATACTAATAAAGAGGATGGGAAATAGAATTCTAGCCACGGCGGAATTCTAAACGACAATGCCCTGAATCCTGAACCCAAACCGCAATTCGCGGCACTCCACCGTAACGTCGTAAAATCAATCTATGGCAAATCTGACGCTAGTTTATGGCATGAGGTTGTTGCCCTCCGAGGATGTGCTCGAAGTGGGTCAGGCCCCGGTAAAGCTTTCCAACGGCCGCGAAGCCCACGTGACCATGCACGTGCTTGAGGGCAGCAAAGAAGATATCGAAAAACAATTGCGCACCAGCCTCGAAGCGTTCTTCGATCTTTATCCGGAGATATAGCGGGCGAAGCCCCGCTTAAGGCGCGCAGTTCGGCGTCGGCAGCGGCGTTGGTTTCCCGCTAGTTCGATGTCCCATCGCAGTTATAATCCTGATCTTCCGAGTACCGTCGGCGAACGGCATGCAAAGGTCCTATCCAGAAGTTCGGCTCCGGTTGATCAAAGCCGGATTGTGGCCCGAAGGCAGAATGGCGCGCCTGGCCTGCTATTTGGCGGCCATGGCCGCGGTGCTGTTCGCGCTGCAGAAACTCATGGGCCTGTTCGCTCGCTCCTGGGCCGATCACCTGGGAGGATGGATCGGATTCCTCGTCTTCCTTTCCGCCCTGTTGTTTTTCATCCTCGCTTTTCGGGCTCTCCGGCGAAAGGTTTTGTGGCGGCTTCGCAACCGTCTGATCGTCACCTACGTCTTCATCGGCGTGATCCCAGCCGTCCTGCTGGTCGGCATGGCGCTGATCACGCTTTATGGGCTGGCTGGACAGTTCGCTGTGTTCGTAGTCACCTCCGAGATCCACTCCCAGTTGAGGAGTCTCGAATCGGCCAATGCCGCAGTCACCAATGAACTGGCAGCTCGTCTGGAGCGCGGAGAAAACCCGGCGGCCGAATCCCTTGCCGGACTCCGGAAGCGCGATCCTGCATGGAGCCGGCGCCAGGTTTGCGCTTGGTACGGCGACAAGCCTCTGCCCCTATGCAATGAGTTCAAGGGCACGTCCCTCACACTCCCCGTTTTCGTGAAAGGCAGGTTTCGCGATATCGTCCGGGAGCGCGATGGACTTGATCTCCGCGTATGTTCTTCGCTTCAGTTGGCGACCAACAAGCTCACCGTGGTTACGAACGAACCTTTTGACAAAGAACTGGTTGGAAACATCGCAAACAACCTCGGCGAGATCACGCTCTGGGCCTCGGGCGTAACGTTCGAGCCAGATCCCTCCAACAAAGATGACAAGAGCGGTGTGCCCGAAAAAGCCAAGGGCGGAAGCGCCATTCCTTTGAGTTCCAGCAAGCCGGGGAACACGGTCCAAACACGCCACGGAGGATTGCACCCTACCTTTAGCGTGGGCGCTCTTCCTGAGGCCACCGGCGCCTTTGATCGCGAGATCACCTTC
>CAZILJ010000050.1:0-8155 GCA_964539915.1 uncultured Acidobacteriaceae bacterium
TGACCTCGATCGCCACTCTGGCCCGGTTGATCACCACTGCTGATCGAGAACACCTGCCCTATCGTGTCCTCCACTTCACCGGCGCTGGCTTTCTCCAGATAACCCTTGGCAAACTGGAATACGACTTCACCTTTCATCGACGTCGGGGGATTCACTTGGTTGCATGAATCGCAAGCCACAACCGTAAACGAGATCTTCGCCTTATCGACGTTCACATCAATCTTCGTCGGATAGACCCTGTCTCCCTTCTGAAAATAACGGGAGACTGATTTCACCATCGCGGCGCACATTCCCGCGGAAGCGTGCAAACTGTTTTCCTGAAACTTCGCAGGACACAGAGCCATCGCTTTCCAGGGAACGCTTAACACTCCGCCCTTTTGCACCGACAGCAGAGTGCCCGGCTCTACGACGGCAACACCACCAGAGTCCGATCCCATCTTTGCTGGCTTGTACTGAGCGCTGAGTTGTTCCTGCAGGGTGACGGGCGCTTGCGCAAAAGCGATCGATGCCGGGAAGGTAGTCCCGATCACGACCGCAACCAGTTGAACCAGCCGGCGTCCGATCGATACTGCTGGCTGCAGCTTGCGGTCTGTCTTTCTGCATGCGCGCCCACACATGGCAACCATATCGGGCCTTTCTTACTGCACGTCTTCCACCTTGCCGTTCACAAAGGTGACCTTCAGGTCCTTGTAGATATAGAGTTGCTTCGCGCCGAGATTTACGATCTTTTCCGGTTTTCCGAGAGTAGCCTGCACTTGGTCGATAGTTTGGCCCTTTTCAATCGTCTGCGGCTCGGCCTGCTGCGCGGCCGGCTGCGCGCCCTGCTGGTCCTGACCTGCTGGCTGGGCAGCCTGGCCTCCCTGATCCGGCTGCGCATCTTCGCTAATCGAGAGCAACTGGCCTATCGTGTCCTCAACGTCCCCCGCGCTTGCTTTTGCCAGAGATCCCCGGGGAAATTGAAAGACCACCTGGGCCTTATTGTAAGTTGGCGGATCGGTTTTGTTGCAGGTGTCGCAAGCCACGATCGCGACGGAGACAATGTCCTTGTTTGGATTAACCTCGATTTTCGACGGATAGACCTTGTCCCCAACCTGAAACAGATGCGTAGTTTGCGTCTTCCCAAATCTCCCCATCCCGAGACCGATCCCCTTGGTCAGAACGCTGTTGGGAGTGCGGACCGTTCCGCCTTCATATTTCGTCGCAAGAACGTTGCTCTCGGAATAGGCCACGCCCAGAATTCCTCCCTTCTGAACGGCAAGCAGTGTACCCGCTGTTATCACCGAAGGTCCGCCCGAGTCCGATCCCATCTTCACCAACTTGTACTGGGCGGCGAGTTGCTCCTGCAGAGAAACCGGTGCGCCTTGTGCGTCCGCGCGTGATAGCAAAAAGGAGCCCGCGCAAACGACGGCGACGACCGCCGGAATCAAGCTCTTTGACTTCTGCCACTTCTGGGCCATGACTCAAATTTCTCCTCTCAAACTCCGCCCAGAGAAAGCGAATTTCGCTGGCGAAGGAATACATCTCTGGATTTCGAATACTACTCAAAGAACCGCAAGCGCAATCCACCCCGACGACCGGTGGCACTTTCAAGCCGCAGGGCTCGGACAAGCCGCCCGACTTATTGTGAGCTGCCTCCGGATGAAGCCGCCTCTTGCTTGACTTCCGACTCGGTCTGGTCGGCAGTTTTTTCCTGGTCCTCCAAGGTCTTGGCTGCGGTCTTGTCCGGTGGCGGCTCCGGAACATCGCCTGCGACCGTACTCGTGTCCGGGGCTTTCGGCAGACCGTCTTTCCCCTGCTTTTTCGCCAGTTCGCCCATGCCGCTCGTAAGCTGTTCTTGGAAGTGATTCTGCATCTCCTGCAGATCATCCACGGAAACGGCAACCAGTTTGCCCGGGGCACAGTCTGTCTTCTTGCTGGCGGAAACGCTGACGTTAACTTTATTGTCTGAATCCGGTTTGTCCGTCAGACGCGTAATTACATCGCCTGGAGTCAAGGCACACTCCCCGTCGCCAGACACCACGCTAAGATCGGCGGAAACAACGAATGTTCGCCGCGCTGGATCGAGCGCAGGTGGCACCTCGTTGCTGGCACCGGACGCGCCTCCTGGCTGCGCTTGAGAAGAGCCCGCATTGCCGGCCTGTGCCCTTTCCTCCGCGAGTTGGGCTTTGACTTCCTCGGCAATAGCTTGCTTCACCTCAGGACTAAGCGCGACCGTACCCGATGCGGGTGCAGAGGGCGCCGTACTGGCCTGGAGCTGGTCGGATGGTGGCGCATTGGCCTCCGCGTTCGCCTCTGCCTGCGCTTCATAGGAGGCGCGTAAGTTCGCGGCAATCAAGTAATCGGTGAGCCAGAAGGCTGCGGAGGGATAGACGGGATAGGGTGCGAAATAGCCGCCATAATAGCCATACCACGGCGCTCCACCCCAGCCCCATCCGTAGTAAACCGGCGCCGGCCAGGGGTTATAAGCCCACCCGTAATAACCTGGGTGGTAGTAAAACCCGGGATAGTAACCGTAATAGGGATGTCCGCCCCAATAGTAGCCTCGATAAATTCCCGTTCGGTAGACCCCGTGGGAGTAATACGTCCGCGAATAATAATTGCGGCCTCCGCGAGTGACGTAGGAACGCTGCACATATCCGCCTCTCCGTCCCATGGTCACAACTCGCGCTCCGTTGTGTTCCGCAACAATCGTGCGGCCCCCATGGAGATTGTGCTGTATCTGCATGCCGTTTCGGTTAACCGAGCGGATCTGTCCATTCGGGCGGATGCTCGCCGTTCCCCCGCCCTTGAGAGAAACCTGTCGGCCCGGAGCTGGGCGACTAAGGTTCGAGCGGCCCCCAGCCACCGTTCCCCTTCCAGCGCTGACCGTCCCATGTCCGGCATTGGTGGTTCCATGTCCGGTGTTCGTGGTTCCGCGTCCGGTGTTCGTGGTTCCATGTCCGGTGTTCGTGGTTCCATGTCCGGTGTTCGTGGTTCCGTGCGCGGAGTTCGTGGTTGCGTGTGCGGCGGTCGTCGTTCCGTGTCCGTAGTTTGTGGTTCCGTGAGCGGTGGTCGTGCCATGTCCAGCCGCGCCGTTCGTGGGACGCGTCATCGTATGCTGCGTATTCCCGCCGGAACGGCTGGGTGCCGAGGTATGGGCGGGAGCATTTGCGGGGCGCGCTGGAGCACTCGAATGCTGAGCGTTCGGAGCTGGCGTGTTCTTGTGTTGCGCGATCACGAAGGCGGGGATAAGCATGATGATCGTCAGCCCAACATAATTCCGCAGGGTAGTTCCATGTATAGATTTCACTCGGACTCCTAGGTTCAAAGATCTCATTCGACTGCCGGCCAAGAATGCGAAGGTCAGTCACCAGGCAAGGTCATTGGTTTCTCTTTTCCGGGGCTGAAAAGAGAAGGCCGCAAAAGCCCACGGTCAGGCAAATGGCAGTTGCCGAGGTGGCATGCTGGGCGCAGCAACGTTACCAAAACCGGGCTGGAGGCGCAATCGTTTTCTAGTTCTTGCGTTTCCTCTTTTGCTTCCTTCGCAGTGTCAGCCCGGCTGCGATAATCTTAAGCTTCGGCCGGAGGACACTTGCGCTATCTTGATCGCTTTCAACCAATCGCTCTTTTGCTCATGAGGCTCGCCTTGGGCGCCATCATGGTGGCACATGGCTATTACAAGGTCTTTGGCGGCTTGCATCACCACGCACAGACGGTCGCCAGTCTGGGCCTGCCTGCGTGGCTGGGGTATGTCTCCGCATTCACAGAGTTTTTCGGCGGATTATTGATCTTGGTGGGATTCTTCACGCGTGCTGCGGCGTTCGCTGTTTTTATCAACCTCTCGGTTGCCATCTGGAAAGTACATTTGCACAATGGCCTGATGGGCAGCCCAGGTCGCCCGGGCTACGAATTCCCCCTCGCGGCCGCCGCCCTTGCTTTTGCGTTGGTCTTTTTCGGAGGAGGTCCCATTGCCATCGACCACGTCCTGCGAGGCGGAGGTAGGGGAGTCTCGAAATGACAATTATTTACAAAACAACTTGCGTTTAAAGCTAGCGCAACTTTTTCTGAACATCGGGGTTTCGAGCGTTGCGACGGTCATGGAAGGTGTGTGTTATGACCTTGCCACCACGGCCACCACGGCCGAGAGGCGTTTGAATTCTGCTGCTGTTGAATTATGATGAGCATGTCCATCATGCGCTTGCATCCAAATGGTTTCGCGTTTGCATCTTACCGCCCAACAAAGTTAATCACTGGAGGTTCCTCTTGAGAAAGTTTGCCTTCTTTGCGACGGTCTTCGCATTTTTTGTTCTCGCTAATCTGGCTTCAGCTCAGCAAGGTGACGCCATGTTTGGTTTCGGGACGCTCACGTCGCCCGGCGCCGCCGCATGCGGCGTATCGTCAGCCACTTGCCCTGAAAAGGGAGGCCTGTATACGAACATTGGGGTCGATGTGATCTTCCACCGACGTCTCGGTTTCGGCTTTGACACCGCCTGGAAGACAACTCAGGGGGCCTACGGCGGGCCCGGCGGTCAGCCCTTCCGTCCCATTCTGTTTGACTTTAACGGGGTGTACCAGCCCAAGTTGAGCAAGAAGGCTGGCTTGGATCTGATGGGCGGAATCGGTTGGCAGAGCACTCGCTTCTACGGCTTCCAACCAACCAGCAGTTGCCAATTTTTTGGTCAATGCTACGTCAGTTCCAACCACTTCTTAGTCGATCTAGGAGCTGGCGTCCGCTACTACGTCTGGGGTCATGTCTTCGTTCGCCCCGAAGTTCGTTACTACCACGTGATGAACAACTCAGACGCCTTTACCTCCGGTAACCTTCTCCGACTAGGAGCATCGATCGGATATACTATCGGCGGCCCAGAATAGGCTTTTGAACATGCGGGCGGTTGCGAGTCTGATTTTCCGGAGCAGCCCATTGCGACCGCCAGCATCTCTCCACCAACCGCTAGCGGCTGCCTCGCCGGCACCTCCAATCTGCCGGCCCATTCCGAGAAGCCTGAATGTTTTAAAGGGGGGCTGTACTTGAGAAAGTTCGCGCTCGTTCCATTGACGTCTGCGGTTGTGCTTTTCGTTAGTCTCGCCCATGCGCAGCAACTTGATGTTGCCGTGGGTGCTGGGATTCTGTTGTCCACGAAAAATACCAGTGCGTCGGCGAATTATATTCCTCCCCCGGAGAAGGGCGGACTCTATCCCAGTTTCAGCTTCACTCGTATCTTCAAGAACCGCTACGGCTACAACGGAGAGCTGGCCACGGTTTACAAATACCAACTTTATAACGGCTACCAGCAATATCGCCCAATCCTTTTCGATTTCAACGCGGTATATGCTCCCCAGGTAGCGAAGAAAATCACGGCTGAACTATTGGGCGGCATTGGCGGTCAGAGAGTACTTTTCTATAACCAATATGCAACGTGCAGTTTCGGTGGAGGTTGCGCCACCGCGCTCAATAGCAATCATTTCCTGCTGCACCTGGGTGCCGGCGTTCGGTACACCGCCTGGCGACACTTCTTTGTCCGCCCCGAGGCTCACTTGTACCGCATCGTGAATAACAGTCAGTTCCACTCCGACAATGTGCTCCGAGTCGGCGTCTCCGTTGGCTACACCTTCGGCCACGAATAAGACTCGCGAATAAGGTTGGGCAGCGATCGGCACGGAACTGCTGTATTCGGAAGAGAAAGGCAGCGTCCGACGACGCTGCCTTTCAGGGTTTGGGGTCCTGGACTACTCGTGCTCGCAGATCTCCGCTTCGTGGATGGCCTGATCCAGATGCTCGATCGACTTTGCGCGGTGTCCGTGGAAATCATGCTCTGCGGTTTCGAGCTGATGCTTGGCATTGCGCATCGCTTCAAGAGCTTCGTGGATGTGGGGATGAGGTTCCGGCGCAGCTGCGCCGGCCGGCATGGCAGGAAGAGCTGCTACGGCTGGAACAGGCGCGACCGGCGCCTTTGGTCCGGCTGCCGCCGCGGTGAATGCCAAGGTAAAGAGAAGTGTTGCCATGATGAGCAGAGTCAACAATCCAATCTTTTTCAAGAGTTCCTCCTTGTCCGAATTTCGGCTCGGACGCGACCGATCTGATTCCCTTGCTGCCGGGGATACTCCTCAAGCTCACCCAAGGAGACCGCGACACGGCACAGTATAGTCGCAGATTTGGCGCCCGTCCCGTATTACAAAAGGTTACTCGCCTGATGCTCCATTCAATGATCGTCGTCGGCGCCACCACAGGAAAGCCAGAACCAATAGAAGTAGAATACCGACCACGGCGTCAAGTCGCTTGACATCCTGTTCCAAACGCTGCCAATGCTGTCCGAAGAAATAGCCCGCTCCGGAAATCACAGTCACCCACAACGCAGCACCAATGAAGTTCGAGACCATGAATCTCCGCCAAGGCATCCGTAGAACTCCCGCCATCGGCCCGGCGATGATTCGCAACCCGAACAAGAACCGGGCAAATAAGATTGTGACGGCGCCGTACCGCTTGAATACTTCTTCTCCGCGCTCGAGAGTCCGGGAACGGATTCTGAAGACAGACTGATAGCGGACGAGGAGCGGACGGCCGCCGTAGTATCCCAGCGCAAAACCCAGGTTGTCGCCCAGCGCCGCCGCAATGGTCGCAACCACGATGATCCAGGGAAGCCGCAGATCGTGTTCGGAATACGCCAGAAAACTGGCGAGCAGCAGAATGGTTTCGCCCGGTACCGGCACTCCGGCGTTCTCCGCGAGAAGGGCCAATCCCACGGCCCAATATCCGTAAGACACCACTGCATTCCGCAAAAGGTCGAGAATGGAATGGGTCATGATTGCGGTGTCGTCGCGAGTCGCGATTGGATCAGACTTTATTCGGGCGTGTCAGAAACTTGATAAGTTCGCGATTGAACTCCTCGGGACATTCTTCATAGGGCAGGTGACCCACGCCAGGGAATACAACGGTTTGGACATTCGAAAAATGTGCGGCCAAGAGCTCGATCGACGAAACGTACACAGCCGGGTCTTTGCTTCCCCACATCAGCAGCGTGGGAATCGGCGCCAGTTTTGGCAACAGCTCCTCCAGTTCCCTGAGATCGGCCGTCCAGGTGCGAACAATACTCAATGCATGGTCGAAAAATCCAGGATTCGCTAAAGGCGCTTTGTAGCCCGGCAGGCTTTCAGGTGGAATGCGATTGCGGTCGGCAAAAAGGCGGCCGTGCCAGTAAGGAAACAGAATCGGCATCTGTCCAATCACCGAACGAAATACGGTTGCACCGAAACGGGTAGCAAAGAAGGGCGCCAGGCGCTTTCCATGCGGAGAGTATGGGTTCACGGGGCAGACCAACGCCAGCCGGCGTAACCGCGCCTTACCGCCGCCAGTGACGCATTCCGCAGCCGCGGCCATCGCCACGGCCCCGCCCCGTGACGTGCCCAGCAAATCGAATGAAGCGATCCCGAGTTTCTCAACAAACCTCAGAACACGGCGCGCCGTCGCTTTCATCGAGTGATCGATACCCGGCGGACGGTCGGAGAACCCTGCCCCTGGAAGATCGGGCGCGAACACCGTAGCGTAGGGCGCAAGAGCGGGTAACACGTATCGCCACGAAAAAGAATAAGCCAAAAGTCCGTGCAGCAAGATCAACGGCGGTCCGGAGCCTGCACGAAGGTAGCGCATGCGAGCGCCATCTAAATCCATCCAGCACTCTTCGACTACCTGGCTAGAGGCCGATGCGCAGGGCGCCGAAATCTCCTGAAGGTCATTCATTTCAAACTTTCTCAGCTGCCGGGACAACTCTTTGCTCTCCACTGGATTCTACTTAACGGAACGCCTCTGTCGCTTCACTTTGGGGAGCTTCGGCTCCCCGTTTTTTTGGCAGGCCGCATGTGATGGCCCGCGAGCGCTACCCGCCGCCTCGACCATTCGTGCAATGTGGTTGCTCCATTGCTGCGGCGAATAATGTGAAATTTGTTGAAAGCTGTTAGCACCCATAGTCGCACAAGCGGTCACGTCATAGCCATTGAATCCGGGTAGATGCGAGCCAGATTTTCGGCCAGCCGGCCGAACGTAAATCTCTCGAGAATGGTGCTGCGCGGGGCGGCGCCAAGAGTGTGGCGCCGGGGTTCATCGGTGTAGCGGCTCGGCGGCGCGAGCACCAGTTCCCTCTGGTTCTCAAGGCCCACCAGAAAGCCGTTGGAACCGTGCCGG
>CAZILJ010000051.1:0-10523 GCA_964539915.1 uncultured Acidobacteriaceae bacterium
AGCCGCCGACGGTGAGGTGATCGGGATCGGCGACGCCGTCAGCCACCAGCGCGTCGACGCCTTCAAGAATGTCTTTGCCCGGACGGGACACGATCACAGGAACGATCTGCATGAGGAACTTGTCGCCGTATCCGGTGGAACCGCGGTAGTTGGGCTCAAACACGAGCCATCCGTTGGTGGCCGCGAGCGCGGCCCATTGATACCAGTCGGCTTCGAAGTGATTGCCGTCGGCATCGGCAGGACCGCCGTGAATGAACGTCAGCATCGGCAGATGCTTCGTTTCGAATTTGCCCGGAGGATAAATCAGCATGCCTTCCACAGTCGTGCCATCGTCGGCCTTCCACTGATAAGGCTTGCCTTGAGGAAGATCGCGTTCACCGACCACTCTGTTGAATGAGCTGATCGCGCGGGCCTGATCCAGTTTGGCCGCGCTGTCTGCGAGATAGATTTCTTCCGGCTTTCCGAGCGAAGAGTAGACAAAGGCGACGCGTGGGGAATTCGTCGCTGCGGATATGCGAGCGTATGTTCCTCGCCATCCGCTGAGCGGGTGCAACGATTCGGAGGACTTCCCTGCCGAATACATCTGGACTTCGGTACCGAGGCGAGCCGAAGTCAGCACGGCATCTCCGGTCACGGCATAACGCTCGACAGAACCACCGAAATCTTTTCCCCATTGTTCGATCTTTCCGGTGTCGCTATCGACCCAATAAAGGTGCGGCTGCAGGTCGCGGTAAGGGCCGGAGACGTCCCCGACTTCAACGCTGAAGAAGATGTGGCGGCTGTCATTGGCCCAATAGGGACGGGTTTCTGTGCCCTGATTATTCGTGACGCGGTGGGGTTGGGCTAGAGTGGCCTCGCTGCCAGCGGGCGAGGGCGCCCGCGCCACACCGAGATCGACCGCGTAGATTTCGACGTCTTCGTATTTTTCCTGCCGTTGGTTGATGGCGTTGCTGACGAATGCCAGCTTTCGGCCATCGGGCGAGGTGACCAGACTATCCACGCGCAGAGGTGTGGTCGCGAGCGAGCGAGCGCCAGGAGTCAGGTCCGGCGCTTTGTCGGAGTCGCCTTCTTTCTTTCTGACTTGAGATGGCGCGGCTCTGTGGCGAGTGAGCGCGGTAGACAGGTCGAACGCGAAGATCATGTCGCCCCGCTCGGCGGTGCGATACTGCACGACATCTTTCCAGTCTTTCTTGTAATTGTCTTTCTGCGTCTTGCTCCAAGGCTGCCGTGTAGCGAAGTAGATTGTTTGCGAATCCGCGGACCACGAAAAGGTGTGGACCTCTTCTTCCCCCTCAGTTATCGGGAATGCCTCGCCCCCGTTCGGAGAGATCAAGTAAATCTGTGCGGGCTCGCCCTTCGCATCGGAATCAGAGTCGGAGTCGCCATCTTTCTCAGTGGGACTCTTGCGTTCGGAGAGGAAGGCGATCCAGCGGCCGTCGGGCGACCACTTCGGGTCGGAATCGTGTCCGGATTGGGTCAACTGAATCAGAGCGCCGCCTTTGCTATCGTCGTGATAGAGCCAGAGGTCGCTACGGAAGATCTGCTGATCCCAGTCGGCGCGTTCGGCGGCGATCACGACGGAGTTGCCGTCGGGGGAAAGCTCCAACGCGGGGAAGCTGACCGAGTTGAAGAACTCGTCGAGGGTTAGCTTGGGTTTGGTTTCTGCCGCGACGAGGAGCGCACCGCTCGTGAACATCAGAACGATGAAGGAAGTCTTTCGGATTCGCATAAGGTTCCCGTGGAAAGAAGGTTTATACAATGCCGGATTCGTTCGAGGCAAGTTTGTCAATCGGAGTTCGGGAGAGACGCCACAGTATCCAGGTCAGGACACACATGGTAGGCACGGAGAGTTGAACGTGCGTCCAGCGGGAGAGCGGACCGAACAGCGGCAAGACGAAAGTGAGATAAGAGAGGATCTGCAGCGTAGGCGAGAGTGATTGGGCGTTGGTCAAGCTCGAATCCACAAGGAGCAAGAGCACCGGAGCGAGGACCAGCAGGTCGTAGACGAAAAGATGCGGGTTGGCGAGAACCGCTGCCAAGGTAAGAGCCGAAAACCGCAACGCAAGCGGAGCCGAAGATTTCCAGATCATCGCTGTCATTCCAACCATGACGATCGAACTCAGCAGGTACAGCGCGAACTCAACCTGCGGCCAGGGAATCAGCAACGTCCAGAAGGAGCGTAAGGAATGCATCTGGATGGGCGCGAAAGTTAATTCTAGATAGCCGATTACACGTGACATGTGCCAGAGCATGTGGAGGTACGCGCGCATGACGGTGGGACCAAAATAGATTCCGGCGAGTGTCAACTGTGCGCCTGCCGAGAGCAGGAGTCCGGCGAACGTCCTCCAAGCATGAGACAGCAGCAACACCAGCGGGATCGCTACCAGAAACTGGGGCTTGAAGACGAGAAATCCTAACGCGATGCCAGCCAGCCAGTGGTGATCTGAGCGAAATGCAAGAAACGCTGCACTGAAGCATGCGAGCACGAGAGTAGACATCTGAGCGCGCACGAAAAAATGAAAGAGCGGTGGAAAAGCGACTGCGCAGAGAGCGACCGTTCCTGGTTGTCGGTGCAGACTTGGACAACAGTTCCACACCAGGTAAATGCAGAAAGCAAAGACAAGAACGCTTGCAGCGACCCAGATTCGTGCGGCGACCGGAAATGAGAATCGGGACAACGGCAGGAAGAAAAGTCCGACCTGCGGCCCATAGAGATTCGGCAACTGCACCAGGGTCGATTGGCGAATCGTCGATTGGCGAACCAGGGATTGGATCGCAGCGGCCGTAACTTGCGGGTCGTATATATCGGCTGCGCGGCCCTCCGCGATCAGGCTCGCGGAAATGTATGTGGGTAGAAAATCCTGGAATTTGATATTTCCGGCACGGTCCAACAAGCCGGGCGTTGCGAAGTCAACGGCGCATACTCCCCATATGCAAAAAGCAAGAAGGGCAGCTTGCGCGCGTATGCGGCGCGGTGACAGCCACTCTGCAACTGTGCTAATCCAAAGTCTGTCTGAGTGTGCGGAGCTGGTCACTGGGCGGGCTCGGCGTTTTTCAGGGCCTCGTCCAGCGGCGGTCCGGGCCGGAGAACGCGGGTCACGATGCGCCAGCCATCGTCAAAACGTTGAAAGCCGACCGTAGAGTTGTAATGCACTTCTCCGGAGTAGAGAGCGGCTCCAACTTCATTCAATGGCGCCCATTTCCAGGTGAATTCGACGTCGGCCAGGTTGTCGTGCTTGCTGATGCCGGTGAGGTTTACGAATTCCCGCCTCGCCACCGGAATAAACAGTGATGACTTGCCGGCTTCGTCGGCGGGGACCAACGTTCGAACGGTGTCAACGCCCAAGGGAGTCAGCAGAACCTCCCAGCAAGGCGGCGGCGCCAGACCCGGAGAGCATCGGGCAGTGTTCGCGGAGATCCAGCCGTGTTGTTGAAAGACAAGATATTCGGGCGAGACATAGTCCTTGTTGGAAACGACTGCCATCTGCAGCACAAACTGTTGAGGCCTGTTGAAAGCATCGGAGGCGACGATTAAATCGGTAGCGAGGCGGCGCGTCAAGAAGTCGCGCGGAGAGCAGGATGCGAGAAGGAGGACACCGATGAGAGTGAGAATCGATTTCGTCCGCATGAGTTGGCGATACTCGAAAATGCCCAGCTGCGCCCGGCGGACAGCCGGGGGCGGCTGTCCCCTCATAGTCATAATCCCAGACTTGTGACTACTTTCTCCACACAGTCAAAGTTCAACGACTTGTGATTGTAAATAAACGAGAGCGTTTGTGCGGAGAGAAAGGGCGGTCGGTGATCTGGCCATCGAATTGAGCGGCCCAGCGGCCGGGAATTTGGGTGGAGCAGCGGGGACAGCGACCGTCGGAAGTGAGGCGGTAGTCTCGAATGAGGTATCCGTAGCGCTTGATCAGAGTCTCACTGCAATGAGGGCAGCGAGTGTCTTCCCACGGGCCCACCCGGCCGGGAAGATTACCGGCATAGACGTAGCGCAGACCGGCCTCTTGGCCGATTTCGGCGGCCTGCAATAAGTCTTCAGGAGTAGTGTCGCGCTGGCCGTCTCCCTGCATTTTGTAGTCGCCGTGGAAGGCAGTCACGTGCCAGGGAATGTCCGGCGAAACGCCGGCGATGAAATCCGTAAGGCGGCGCAGTTCATCGGCCGAATCGTTGAAGCCGGGGATGAGCAGCGTAACAATTTCAAGCCACAGACCCATGGAGTGAATGCGGCGGATGCTGTCGAGGATGGGACCGAGACGGCCGCCAAGCTCGTGATAGTGGCGATCGTCGAAGCTCTTGAGATCCACTTTGTAGAGATCGAGCCATGGACGTAAATATTCGAGAACCTGGGGAGTGCCGTTGCCGTTGGAAACGAATCCGGTAAGAAGTCCCTCGGCCCTGGCTTCTTGAAAGACCGCGACCGCCCATTCGCTGGTGATCAGCGGCTCATTGTAGGTGCTGACAAGGACTCTCGCGCCTTGGTCGAGAGCGTCACGGACCAGTGCTTCGGGCGATGCTTCGAGCGGCAGAGACACTGCCTTCGGGTCGCGAAGAGCTTGCGACGTGACCCAGTTCTGACAGTAGCCGCAGTGGAGATCGCAACCCAACATGCCAAAGCTGTAGGCGAGAGCGCCGGGATGCGCGTGAAAGAAAGGCTTCTTTTCGATGGGATCGCATTGCATTCCGGCAGTGTAGCCCCAGGGGACGTAGAGCGTTCCACCGCGGTTGAAGCGGACTTTGCAGACGCCGGGTTGACCTTCGGGAATGGGGCACTGATGACCGCACGAGAAACAGCGAACACGGTTGTTTTCGAGTTTTTCGTAGAGAGCGGAGTCGGCCTCGCGGACTCTCTCGTTGAGCACGTCTCGCAGGGTGGGCACAAAAACCTCTCAGGAGTATTTTAGCGCGAAAGGCGCCGGCCTCCCTTCTGGCGAACGGCTGGAACCTGAATTCCTCGCGTTGCTCGAGAGGACAAATCAATCGGGATGACGAATTAATAAGCGACTGGTGACGGGTTAGTCGAAGCTCGGTGGCCGGAAGCGGGTTTCTTCTCCATGTGCTGCTGCCGCCAGAAGTCGGCTTGCTGTTCGATCGCGGCGGTTTGGCTGCGAGTCATGCCAGAGGCCAGAACAGCCGCAAGGTCCTTATTCTCCTGGTCTCCGCGAGAACGCGCAAGCAATGTCCAGAAATAAGCTTGATTCACGTCCTTCGGTACTCCGCGTCCGCCCCAGTATAGAAATCCCAACTTGGCTTGGGCGGGGAGGCTCCCGTGATCGGCTGCTCGGCTGAACCAGTGAAATGCCTGTTTCTCGTCGCGGAGGATTCCGCTCCTTTCATCCCCTTGAAAATAACGAAGGCCTAAAGCATTTTCGGCGGCGGGGTCGCCCTTCTCCGCCATTTGCCGGAGTTGCTCGAAGGATCGGGTCTCGATGGCGGGAGCGGACTGAGAAGCCGGGGCAGGGTCTGACCTCGGTGGCTTGGTGGAAGCCAGCACGGTCTGGATCGGCATACGGCTGCGCTCCTGAAGCTTCCTCTGGATCAACGGAGCAGAGTGGTATCCGAGCACCACAAAGATGGTGGCAGCCGCGCAGAGCAGCAGGTACAGGTGCGACCGGGGCAGGCTGATGCCGGAGAATTTATCTTCCGAACTTTCCATTTTCTTTTCTGCCGTAGGCATGGATGCGAAGAGAATGCTTCCCGGGGTCGGTGCAAACGGAATAGAAGTGGTTGAGGAATCCGGCAGTGGCAGGTCGTCGCGACCAGTGGTCCTCTTGACGGCGGCAAGCACAATTTCAGCGAGTCGGCGCAGGACGACGCTGGCGGTGTCAGAAAATGTATTCGCCTGACCCGAGAAAACTTCAAGAATGCCGACCGTTTCATGGCCCGATCGAATGGGAACGGCGAGAATGGAGCGAATGCCGAGCGCCCGGCAGTTCTCCCGATCCACGCGAATATCGAGTTCGGTATCGTCGCAATGGAGCGTGGTCCCGGTCTTCACGCACTCCCCAGAAAAACCAGAGCCGACCTGCAGGCGAGCCCCGACGGGCGGAGCATCCAAACCTGAGCTTGCCCGACACACCATGAAATCCGGATCTGACTCCCCCAGCGCGATCGCAGCACCAGAAGCGTGCACCATCGATTGCGCTCTTTCAGCCACCAATTGAAGAATCCCAGAGAGATCAGAACCGAGCGCTTCCACTTGCCGCTGCACAACGCTGACGGCGGCGAGCGTGTCGGTGTAGTTGGGACGCGGGGGAATCACTTCGCGCGAAAAGTCAGAAGGAATCGTCTCGCCGTTGGCCACTCCAGCCATTACGTTGACAAACAGCCACTCCCGCAATCGGGATAAGGATTGCTGAGATAATTCGGAAAAACGAAGACCTGTCCGCCCCGAAGGATGCGACCATACGACTTGTCCTGTGGTGTAAATGTGCTCAGAACAATCCGCCAGATCCAGGCACAAGTTCACATCCGTTTTGACTTCGAGGGGCGAATGACACTGAATCGCAACCCCATCTTCGCTGATGTTCACGATCTCATGAAGATCGAGCATCGTGCTTTTGGATTCTGCTGTGAACGTGGCGTAAGCGGGCGTCTGGATCTTGTGTCGCACGCGCCGGCGGCGGTTGGATGAAACCTGTTGCAGGACCGAGGTTTTGGCAGCCATGGGGGAAAGGCCCAAATTCTGTCGCACCATATTAACCCGGGAAGCTGGAAAAGCAAGCAACGAAGAATTCGAAGGATCGCAGAACTGCAGGCTGGCGCACCGTTGGGCCGAATTCGAACCGATCCAGGAACCTCTAGCCCACCCGACGCGGGATTTGAGCCAGATGCAGGGTGGAGATCCGGGAAATCGCCGCTACCATCATGCCGGAAAGCAGCTGCATGGTGGCCACATCGCTGTCGTCGAAGGCTCCGGGAGAGGAAGAGAGCACTTCGAAAACCCCCAAAGTTCGGCGGTAGTGACGCAAGGGCGACACGAGGATAGATCGAACTCCGAGACGGCGACAGCTGGCCAGATCGACCCGCGGGTTACGCTCGGCGTCGTGACAAAGCATGATCTCGCCTGAACGCACGGCCTCCGCGGAAATTCCGGCGTCGGTTTGGAGGCGAACTCCCAGGTCAGGCGCTGTGCGGCCAGCTCGGGCCCGGCACACAATTTCGTCCCCGGCTCGCAGTGCGATGGCCGCTCCGGTCGCGCCGGTCAAGTGTTGGGCACGTTCAGTAATCGCGCTGATTGCCGGCTCAAGATCGAGTTCCGCGAGATGAATCTCGGCGTCCTCGCCCAAGGTTACGGCCCTGAAACCAGATGCGGGATGCGCTGCGTTAGCCACTCGAAGCTGGCTACGCATTGCAAGCGACGGCATGCGAGTGTGGTCGGCCATTGCCAGGACGTCAGGATCGGGCGCGGTGCGCAGCAAATCGCGCACGAGGTTGTTGAGTTCGATGTCGGTGATGAGGTGTGCCGTCTGCTCGTTACGCATCGATCCGCCGAGCATGCGCGAGAGACCGAGCAGGGCATGGCTTCCGCAGGCCAGGCAATAGGGCTTACTGTTGTTGCTGATCAGCTCACATTGCACGCAGAAAGTGGCGGACTGTAAGGGGACAAAATTGACATCCTTGAAAGTCGCGCCATAAAGGGTCTTGCCGAACATGATTGCTGAGTCCTCGCTTCCGCAGGTGACGTAGAGTAACCAGAGCGTGAAACGCGAGAAAGTAGCGGGACTGGTTCCGGCTGTGGAAAAAGAGGTGAGTCGAGGCAGGGTTCGGTTTCGGAGAAATAACTTGCTCAACTACCCAGCTTGGGCGGAAATCATGAACCGTCCTGGGCGGATAAGGCGATGACTAGTGGGGTGTGAGCGAGCGTGCGGTCGAGGGCATCGGCGCGATGGGAAAGGTCGCGGTGAGCAAATTGATGTCAAGTTGCAGAGCTCGCGCGGAATACAAGCGTTGCGCCGCTAGAGTTCCGTAGCGGCGGTTGGCGGAAGTCATCAGGCTCAGAGCGAGCGACCACACCGACGAGGCATTCGGCGCTTTCGACACGGCAGTCTTGTTCCACCGGAAGGAATGTGAACACAGCGAACCGAAGATGCACCCGCTTCGAAGGCGCGGCGCCTCAAGCTGGGACGGTACACGGCGACGGGCTGCCAGGTCAGATCGTTGGACGGGTCTTGAATTCTGGCGCGCGTGAGGTGGTAGCCGTGCGACGCCTATAGATAATCTCCAGACCACGCGAGCATTCCTAATTGGGGGAAGCGCGCGACGCGACTCAAGCCGCTGTCCCTGTCGAGATTCTTCTTCATTTGCTTCTGCCTAAGGCTCCCACGATCTAAGGCAAGAAAGTCTTCATGCAAAAGCAACTCCCGCCCGCCTTTTCGAACTCGGAGGTCTCGACGATCACTGGCGTCAGCCCTTCCTCACGGAGAATTGTTTCCAACTGAGGTGTGATGTGAGGAGTAATGTAGCTGCCGTTAACAACGATACCGTTTCCCATGAAACGATGAGCCTCTTCGGTGGTGAGCAGGTGCACCCGCTTCCACAATTTATGAAGGGATGCCAGACCCTCCGCTGAAAACGCGCCGGGGAAAAGCAGCGCTGCTTCGTTGTTTAGCGGGCAGAGGCAAGTATCGAGGTGATAGCAAAAAGCATCAATTAGATGCAAGGCGACGACTGGAATTCCCATTTCGGTCATTGCGGCGGCGAATTTCTCCACTCCGCCGCGCGTGCTTCGGAAACCATATCCGCCATAGATGCGGCAGCCGTCAGGATGCCAGAGCAAATCGCCGTGACCTTCGAGATAGTCGGTGCCGTATTGGAGTTCGATCACACGATAGTCCCGCTGGCGACACCAGTCTGCATAGAAAGGCACTTCGCGCTGACGCGAGGGGTACACCATGCGGCTGGGCACTACAAATTTTCCGTATCCACTCTTCTCGCCGACGAAAATCTGATTCGCAGCGAAGACCATCTCTTCAAGGCCTTCGACCGCATCAATAGCATGAAGCTCGCATCCATTCTGTTGCAAAACACGACAGAGAGCTTCCCACTGCTTGCGCGCTTTCACCCTGTCGACTGCGGATTCTCTCGACATATAAGGATTTTTCTGATCGACGACATCGAAATAATTCGGCGGACAGAGAAGAACCTTGAGCATACGATTGATGGTAGCTGGACGAACAGAGTAGAGGCAAGAAAACCGCGACGCGACATCGGCACTCGTTGCCGATTGATCGGCAAAACAGAAGGAATCAGGTTCTGACCTAACCTCAGATGTTCGCAATCCTGATCGCGTGACCGAGAAACTCTATGGCACGCGAAATGCGAGTATTCCGAGTGCCATTGCTCGCTTCTAAGAATTCATTCTTGGCATAGCAGGAAGTAGTGAAGATATGCTCAGCCGGTGCGCTAATTCACAGTGTTGCAAACCTTTCCTCAAACTCAGGGACGGAAAATTGTTCCTGGTTGAGACCGATCGCGTGACCAAAGCGGGAGAAACCGCTAGTCCCCCTTTTGTGCGGGCCCGGCAGCAGCAACGGTGCGTCGAGCACTATTGGCTATGTGATGACTGTGCTGCACAATGGACGCTGATTTATGACCGGGAACGCGGAGTCTCATTGGCCCCACTGCGGCGGCCTGCGGTGAGTCTGGCAGCGGCTGCCAGTGTGCGCAGCGGCGCGGCGTAATCGGACGTTCTCTTACACGTACCCGCCTTTTCTCCACGTCTTCCAGTCTGCGCGGACTGCCTTCAGCATCTCTGCCGTGGCTCCGTGCAACCACTTCGCCTTCTGCTTTTGCAGATGGCGAATGATGGGCTGGCGGGCCATCTTTGTCCCAAGGTGAATGTTGGCGGTTTCCCATCCCATCGCGTGGAGCAAGCGTAATTCTTTGCCCGGTGCCTGAAGCGTGGAGAGCTCAATGCGCGAGCAATGCGGACTCAGTCTCCGCACAATCCAGCGGCCGCGCAACTGAACAAACGGATCGAGAGATCGAACCGCGTGGCTAATAATCGTCTGGTACAGAATCTCAGGCGACCCTTGGTGATCCTTCGCCCAGTAACATGCAGACGACACTAGGACCTTCGCCTCACGTGCGATTCTGCTGCCGTTCCAGTCGGCAACGGCAACATAGCGCTCGTGCCCAAGGCTTCCCAAACCCGCTACGCGCCGCGCCAGGCGATAGTGCAAGTCCCGGGCAGGCATCATGTGTTCGAGGGCGTCGATCGCACTGATCGGCACCGGCCCCCTCACGGTCGGCAAAGCATTTATTTTCGTCCAGAAATGGACGGGATCTCGCAGTACGCTCTCAGCGATTTGGCGCAGCCAGTCGTTTTTTTCGCCCAGGACGAACGGCATTCCCCCCGAGCGCATTCCTTCGCGATAGCCCTCGAGAATGGAATCGCAGATGTCGTTATGGTGCAGAGGCAAGTGCCCGGCTTCTGAAGCAAGATGAGCGCTCCCAGCCAGTCGGACGAGATCGTTGGCGTAAGCCATGGGATGGGCTTCGTCGAAGTCGTTGACGCCCCA
>CAZILJ010000052.1:0-4884 GCA_964539915.1 uncultured Acidobacteriaceae bacterium
CGTCTTGATGAGGGCGTCGACCGCCGGAATAGCGCGAACCAGAGCTACGCCGCCGCCGGGGACAATGGCGATGTCGCCGAGGATTGCCTTGCGGCGATCGCCGAAGCCAGGAGCCTTCACGGCAGCAACGTTCAGCGTGCCGCGCAGCTTGTTGACGACCAGCGTGGCGAGCGCTTCGCCTTCCACGTCCTCAGCGATGATGACGAGGGGCTTGCCGGTCTGCACGGTCTGCTCGAGCAGGGGCAGTAGGTCCTTCATGGTGGAGATCTTCTTCTCATGGATGAGGATGTATGCGTCCTCGAGGGTGGCTTCCATGCGATCGGGATCGGTGACGAAGTAGGGCGAGAGGTAGCCGCGATCGAACTGCATGCCCTCGACGACTTCAAGCTGGGTCTCGAGCGTCTTTGACTCTTCGACGGTGATGACGCCATCCTTGCCAACCTTCTTCATGGCCTCGGCAATGATCTTGCCGATGGTCTCATCGTTGTTGGCGGAGATGGTGCCGACCTGGGCAATCATTTCACCGGTGACGGGCTTCGACAATTTGTCGAGTTCGCCATTGATGCGGTTGCCTTCCTTGTCGATTTTGCCGGTGATGACGGTGACGGCCTTCTCGATACCGCGCTTCAGAGCCATTGGATTGGCGCCGGCGGCAACGGTCTTGACGCCCTCGCGGAAGATGGCCTGAGCGAGCACGGTGGCGGTGGTGGTGCCATCGCCAGCGACGTCGGAGGTCTTGCTGGCAACTTCACGAACCATCTGCGCGCCCATGTTCTCGAGGCCGTCGCGGAGTTCGATTTCCTTGGCTACGGTGACGCCGTCTTTGGTGATGGTCGGCGAACCGAATTTCTTTTCAATGACTACATTACGACCCTTGGGGCCGAGGGTGACCTTCACGGCATCGGCCAGAAGGTTGACGCCGCGGAGGATCGCCTGACGGGATTCTTCTCCGTGAACGATTTGTTTTGCCATTTGTCTCATCTCCTAAATGTTTGCTGCAGGACGGGCCTGCGGATTCTTTCGGTTAGCTTTCAGCTCTCAGCTTCTAGCTGTCTAGCTAAAATCAGGACGCTTGCGCGTCCCCATACGCAACTTGCTTACCGCTTGGAGCCGGCGAGTTCTTTTTTGGCAGGGGTGCTGGCGCCCGTGAGGATTCCGAGAACTTCCTCTTCCTTCATGATGATGAAATCTTCGCCATCAATCTTGATCTCGGTGCCGGAATACTTGCCGAACAGGATGCGGTCGCCCTCTTTGACGGCCAGAGGGAACGTCTTGCCTTCGTCGTTGGTGCGGCCTTTGCCGGTGGAGATGACTTCTCCCTCCTGCGGCTTGTCTTTGGCTGAGTCGGGGATAATGATGCCGCCACGAGTGGTGGAAGCTTCTTCCACACGACGGACCAAAAGGCGGTCATGGAGTGGTGAAAATTTCGCCATGGTTTGTTGCTCCTTTCAAGGGATTAGAAGGTTGTGATGCTTTCGGTTAATATGCGTAAACCTATGATTTGGTTGGGTTAGCAACTGCTGTTAGCAGTTACCGTCATCGAGTGCTAATTGTAGGAGGTGGACGGGGCAATTGTCAAGGGGAAGGAAAATTCGGTAGTGCTCGCCCTTGGAAAGTCGATATCTTATTGAACTTGGCGGCCGATCTTGCGAGAGACTTCGAGTGCAAACCTTTACCGCCAGCAACGCGATCGATTCACAAAGTGCGCCAAGGAATTCTCGAAGCGACGGGCGAACTGATGATCCACGAATACAAGGACGGCTTTGACCCAGAGCCACGAGACGCTGACTAGACCCAGGAATCTTTTCTTGGTCTCTTTCGTGTCTCTGTGACTCCGTGGTCGGTTGCTTTATATTTCGGGTTGCGCGATACCTTTTGTGATCGCATCATCGAGCAACTGCTTCATCTGTCGGTTTGCTTGTTCCGCCAGTTCGCCCTGGCGGTTGCCCAATTCTCCTTGCTGCTCGCCGAGCTTGCCTTGTTTTTCTCCGAGCGCGCCCATCTCTTCACCGAGCTTGCCTTCCTGATCGCCGGCCTGGGACTGAATATTACCGATCTTGCTCTGCATCTCTCCAATTTCCGATTGAATGTGGCCGACTTGCTCGGAGGTCGCGCCTGAACTGAGTGCCTTCAATTCGGCTTTCAGTTTTTCCAGTTCGGCTGTCATGTCGGGAACGTTCACGCGAACCTTCTCCATTTTTGCGCCCAGCTCCTGTTGTTGCTTGCCTAGAGCTTCCTGCTGCTTCCCAAGTTCTTGCTGCTGCTTCCCCAGTTCTTCTTGGGGGGCCCAGAAGGCTTTGGCACGGTCGATCGTGGCCTGGTCGCGGATCACGTAGGATTTTTCATCGCGCTGGAACCAGATGAAGTCGCCCGGAATCTGCTTTCTAAGTTTCTCGACGTGGCGGGCATCTTCTGTGGTGCCGGACATCGTGAGGGAATCGGTCTTGCCGGATACAATCACGAAGCGCTGATCGTCGTCGAAGCCATAGTGATAGGAATAGCCGTGTCCCGAGGACTGCGGGGCGAGGGGAGGGATCGGGGCAACCGCAGCCATCGGACTCATTGGCGCCGTGAGCGCGATCGCCGCGATAGCAGATCGTCGCGGGGGTGCGGGAGCTACGGCGAGCACAGCCGGAAGGGCTGGCACGCTGAAAACGATTCCCTCTACCGGTCCACTCGCCGTGGGCGGAGCGATCGCGGGGGCGGCCTGCGTATCGGGCGCGGCTGCAGGCACCGCTTCGGGAGCTGCCGAAGGCGAAGGCGGGGTGGACGCTTGAGCGAATTCCGCGCCTGGCGGAATTGGGCTCGCTGGATGAACCGCAGCGGCAAGATAAATCACAGGCGCCGCAAGGGTGAGAACTGCAACCGCAATCGATTTCTTCATACTCATGGCAACGGCTCCCTTCCAGGAAAGAATTCTTTCGACTCTCTGTTCTGCCTGACCTGACTTGGCGATCGATACGCCCTGCCACCACACACGGCCGGGAGCAGCCTGCAAGGCCTCGAAGAATCCGAGCAACGTCCTGGCGTAATCCTTACGGTCGGCGCCGAAAGACAAGGCCGCCTCGTCACTGGCCTGTTCCGCGAGGTCCGCGAGATGCCGGTCGAGCCACCAGGCCAGCGGGCTGAACCAGAAGATCGCACGATGGAGAAGCGAAAGCCGCTGGGTCAGGGGATCACGCCTTGCGATGTGCGATAGTTCGTGCGCCAGGACCGCGTCGAGCCGGGCGTCGTCCCCCTCGCGCCATCCGCACGGCAGCAAAATCGCGGACTGCATTACGCCTATGGTGAGCGGCACAGAGATGAATTCCGATTCAGCGACGCGAGGAGGGAAGACAAGCCCCGCAGCGGTGGCGCGTGAGATGAGCTTTCGCGTCAGGCGGCGATCGCCAATTCTGCGCGACGATCTCATCAGGCGATGACTGAATCCGACTCCTACGCAGAAACGCATAAGAAAAATCAAAGCTACCGCGAGATAACTCGCAGCCGCGACCGCATCCCAACGGATCGAAGAAGCAAAGAACGGGGAAGGCCGAGGGGTCCCTGCTGCAGAAGCAAGTTCTGCTTGCGAGTGCGGTCTACTGTCTGCTGGAAAAGAGGAAGGCCGGGTTGATCGATTTGTGTTCAGAGCCGACGGCGCGAGTTTTGCTCGCTCGGTGTGCAATTGGTTCGCCGCCAGAAATACGGGCGCCTTGGAAATGATGGGCGCGTCCTTTTGAACCAATGCGGGTTGAAGAATGGTCGGCGCAGGAACATGCAGAGGCGGCAGCATCCACTGCAGCAAGGGCATGGCAAGGGCACCGTAAAGCACGGCGGTCCATGTGAACAGGCGCAGGGAAGTGCTTCTTGCCCGAAACGCAGCCAAGCCGCCCCCGGCTATGACGCTCAAGATCAGAGCGCGTGCGGCAGGATTCACGAGTTGTGCGAGAAAACTTGTAGACGCTTGAACAGTGGCGATGAGCGTCATAGCTTGGGTTCCTTTTTTCGGGCGATCGTTTGATTCCCAGTCATTGTTTCGTCCATCGCTTTTTCGCCAAACGGTTGTTCTTCAATCCTGCGGGCCAGGCGTTCTAGTTGTTTGCGGCTCAGGACCGCGCTGTCCACCATGCCGAGCACGAGTTCTTCGGCGGACCCTCCGCAGAAGCGGTCGATGATGCCCTTGACGGCTCGCACGGCTACGCTCTGGCGTGCGTCCGATGCCCGGTAGATGAAGGTGCGGCCTTGAATCTCGTGTCTCAAATAATCTTTTTCTTCCAACCGGCGGAGCACGGTGCGAATGGTGGAGTCTTTCATCGGACGCGAGGAGGCAAGAGCTTCGCGGCAAGCTTCCGACGACGATGGCCCGTGGCTCCAGATGTAATCCATCACTGCCTGCTCGACTTCTCCCAGATTCTTTAGACGTGTCTGTCGTGTGTTAGTCATCGTAGCGTTACAATATGTAACATACGAGTGAAATGGTGTCAAGAGAAGAATCTTAGAAACTGGCCGAACCTCTGAATTTCAGGGTGGAAGGAGATGGGCTAATGTAAGGACGCTGCGGCCCAAAGAACTTCTGGGAATCTTTCTTCATACTCGCCGGTGAGGGATTCCGTATCTGAGAGTAAAGCAGTTCTCACTGCTCCCTCAGAAAGGTAAAGTCGTTACATCTAACCTGTCATTTGCCTGCGCTGTAGGCGCGAGATCGGGGCCGGGCACAAGTCGAAAGCGGTCTACATGTTTGCGCAAACCGGGGGAGTGAAGCTGCGGCAAAATCCGGGGCGCAAAGGATTGGTTTTTGCCCGCAATGCGCCGTATCACTGGCGATGGGCTGCCGCCCGAGGGCTCGCTGAATTTAGCCGCAGGGGACATGTTCCGCGACTTGGTGAGCTCGGAGTCTTCGCTCAA
>CAZILJ010000053.1:0-5136 GCA_964539915.1 uncultured Acidobacteriaceae bacterium
AAGCCGCGGGTCGAAAAAGAAAAGGCTCGAGAGTCCATTGCGAAATTGATCGCCGTCGGTTGAACCCGAAGCGGTGTCAATGGCTCTTCCCCAGGTGTACGAAACCTGGCCCGACACGCCGTGACTCATTCTCTTTTGGACCTGGACCTCCATCGCATGATAAATACCGTCAGAATTCCAAAGGGTAACGGGGACACGGCCAAAGTTGGGGTTGAGAGTGGACTGCGACGTTTGTGGCCAGAGGTAACCTTCCGGCGTCTTCATCATAGGCAACACGATCGAAGAGTCGTCGGTCTGCATAAGGTTATGCACCGACCGCGAGCCGACGTAGGCAATCATCCCGGTGGTATTGGCAGCAATCGCACGCTGTAGGTTCAGATTCCATTGCATCACGTAATTGCGTTTCGGATGCTGGTCGATGAAGGCCGCACGCTGGGAGGTGGCACTGGCCGAGAGAGTTGCGTAGGCTGCGTTTGGGTTCGAAGAAAAGGCGCCAAAGGATCCGGCTGGGACTTGCCCATTCACCGATGCGTAGAAAGGCACGGTTCCGTCCACGGTGTGGCGCAGGTTGGCCGGAAGAATCTGGACGTCGAACATCCCAAAACCGCCGCGCACGGCGGTCTGGGCATTGCCGAAGGGGTCCCAGGCGAAGCCGATTCGGGGCTCAAAATTCCGCAGCGTAGGATTGGCGAACAACGGCGAACGCACGACCACGGCAGCGTCGGTGAGATGTTGCAAGCTGGCAAGCTTGCCGTGGGTTTCCGAAGGCACCGTCGCCATCTCATAGCGCAGCCCCAGGTTCAGAGTGAGGTTGGCGCGCACGTGCATATTATCCTGCAGGTAAGCGCCAACAATGGTCTCGCGCACGCGTCGCCGGGACACGATGCCGGGCGCATCGGCGATAAGCGTCAGGGAGTCGGTGGGGCTGGCCTGGTTGTTGGTGAGAAAGTCCGCCAGAGAACTGAACTCGAAGTCACCACCGGGTTGGGACGGCGTGGACTGGTTGTCAATGATCCGTTCCACGTTCCCGCCAAAGGTCAGACTGTGGATACCCTTGGTCAAAAACACGTTGTCATAGAATTGCCACGAATTCCAGTTGTATTCCGCAGGCACCTGGGTGCTCAGCCCTCCCGAAAAAAATGTCAGCCCGGGCACACCGATGAATCCCACAGTGTCGCCCGGGACGTATCCTAGAGTGGTGTCGGCCGCGAGCGGATTGATCGCCTTGCTGCCCGCCGGGGCGGCGGCATACTCGCGGTGATAGCCGAGACGGGCCGAGTTCATCACAGAAGAAGTGAAAACGTGGTTTTCTTCCAGGGAGACCAACTGCCGCCTCGTCTTGGTGAAGATCAGCTTGTTGTTGAACTCGTCGTTCTGGGAAGACGGCGAACTGTCATACATATAGCTGCCCGCCAGATTGTCCTGGTTCGAAAATCTGTGGTCCATTCGGGTGGTGAAGTAGTTTTCGGTCGTGACTGCGGAACCAGAAAAGCTAAAAATTCCCGTGTCCCCTGAGACCAGACCGTTGGGCAGGGGATAGAACGCTAGGTAGGGCTTAACGAAAGGATCCACCGTTACATTGCCAGTGGTCAGCTGTCCATTGCGGGCGGGCACTGAGGGTACGTTATCAACCACACTCAAACCCAGCGACTGGCGCAGCCCTTCGTAGTCGGCGAAGATGAAGGTCTTGTCTTTCTTGATGGGACCTCCGGCTGCCACTCCGAACTGGTTACGACGAAATGGCGCGATGGCGGCTGGATCAAAGTAATTGCGCGCATCGAGCGCGCTATTGCGCAGGAACTCGTAAGCGCTTCCGTGAAACCTATTCGTGCCGGTGCGGGTGATTGCGCTGATGACGCCGCCTGAAGTCCGCCCGTACTCCGCGCCCTGATTACTGGTCAGGACCGAGAACTCGGAGACCGCGTCCACGCCCAGGTTGCCGCCCAGCACGCTGCCAGGAGCCTGGTTGGTGTAGTCGTTGATGCTGATTCCATCCAGCAGATAGTTGTTCTGCTGGGGTCGCCCGCCGCTGACCGACAACTCGACCCCATACCCGCGGCCCAGACGGTCGGTGCTGGAGACCGGTGCCATCGCCCGTATGGTAGAAACGCCCGGTTGAAGCTGGGCCAAGTCAGTCCACGACCTGGCGTTCAGCGGTAGCTCGACGATGGTTTGAGAATCCGTGGAGGAGCTGATTGCCGAGGTTTCCAGTTGCAGGTCCGGCGGCTGGTCACTGACCACCACGCTTTCACTGATGGCCCCCACCTTCATCGCGATGTTGGAGACCATCTCCGAACCTACGGTAAGAACGACTCCGTTCCGAATTGCAGTCTCAAAGCCCGTCGCCGAAACTCTCTGCCGATAAGTCCCGGGCAGCAAGTTGGGCACGCTGTAAAACCCCTGGCTATTGGTTGTGACGGCGGTGATTACACCCGTCGCCAAGTTTTCGAGCAATACCTTGGCATTGGCCACCACTGCCCCAGAGTTGTCGGATACGGTGCCGGAAATGGTGCCGCCGACCACTTGCGCGCGGAGGGGGCTGGAGCAGAGTGCACTTAGCAGTAGCACCAGCACGGCGGAAAAGCGGACGGAAATCTTGCTGGAGTTCGTCGCGGGACCCATTGCCCACCTCCTGAACTTGTCGAGGCCTTGAGAAATGGGGGCCCGCAGTTCGATCCTGCATGCGGAGTAACTCAGTTGTGGTTGCTTGAACCGGAAGTATAGACCAAGAGGACCGCCCATAACAAGAACCTGAACATGTTCTATCTTTTATCGGACATCTTGTTATCGGACATCTCGCCCAACTATGCCGAAACCGGTGCGCTACGGTCGATCTCCTCCAGGCGCCGCTTTCTCGGCTCGACTCCGAACGCGAGGACGACGACAATTTGAACGATAAGAAGCGCGATGAGGAATACCACGACGCCGCTCACGCGGTAGGACCTGAATAGAGCCACCACGATGAAAGGCGTCAGAATAGTTGCGCCCCGACCGAAGGTATTGCAAATTCCAGAGGCCCGCATGCGCACTTCGGTGGGGAACAACTCCGGGATGTAGATGGCAAACAGCACCGTTACCAGAACGTAGATCGGTATCATCAGCAGGAAACCCACCACCTGCAAGGCCGCGGGGTCCTTCACAAAGGGATAGATGCCGCCGATCACGATCGAAAG
Source organism: uncultured Acidobacteriaceae bacterium (assembly GCA_964539915.1). GTDB lineage: Bacteria > Acidobacteriota > Terriglobia > Terriglobales > Acidobacteriaceae > Sulfotelmatobacter. Next base: position 3,174 of record CAZILJ010000053.1, read on the forward strand.
CAGGGACGCTCCTGCGATGGATGGTTTGCGCCCCCACGAGTCGGCAGTGAGTGCGCCGATGGCAGAACCCAGCGGGGCACCGAGCGATATGACCAGCGAATAGCCGAGCGACGACGCGATGCTGCGTCCTTGCTGAACAAAGAACGTCGGCAACCAGGTGACGAACCCGAAAACCAAGGTGTTCACCACGATGAGGGTGATCGCGCCTACGATCATGCGAGGTAACAGCAATGGACTCAGAAGCGAACCGAGGTCACGCGAAGGGGCCGCTGCGGCCGGCGCGGAGGGCGGAGGCAAGACCTGATCGAGTGAAGCCTCGGCTTCGACGGCGCTCAGGATGGCGTCCGCCTCTTCGGTGCGGCCGACCGATTCCAACCAGCGCGGCGACTCCGGGAGCGCTTTTCGCATGTACCAGACAACCATCGCGCCCAGTCCCCCGAGCACAAACATGCTGCGCCAGCCGAAGCGCGGGATGATGAGCCTGCCGAGCAGTGCGGTGACGGGTAAGCCGCTAACTACAAAGACGGAAATCCAGCCCAGCCACTTCCCGCGGTTTTGCGGGGGAACAAATTCCGTCATGGTGGCGTAGCCGACGACATTCTCCGCCCCGAGCCCCAGTCCCATGACGAACCGGAGCAGAATCAATACCGGCATCGAAGGCGCAAATGCGGCTGCCAGCGATGCCAGACCGAAGATCGCCAGGTTGGTTTGATAGGTGAAGCGCCGGCCGTACCGGTCGCCAAGAAATCCGGTCAAAAACGCTCCCACCATCATTCCGACAAACGTCACGGAGATGAACTCCGCATTCTGATGCATGGTGGAAAAACCGCTCTTCAGCGTCGCCCCGAGAACCGTGGCGGCCACGTAAATATCAAAGCCATCGAAGAACATGCCGATGCCGATCAGCCACATGATGCGGCGGTGGAAAGAGGAAATCGGCAGCCGATCGAGGCGCGCGCCTGCGTTCACCGTGGCAGCCAGCTCATTTCTCCTTGGCGAGCACGGCGAGGCTCCCAGCAATCAGCGCTTCCAGGGCCGCATGGCAGTTCTGTTCAAACGATTGCTGTTGGGCAGCGAGAAAAAATTCCTTGCAGCGCCGCGCGGCAGAGGGATCAAGACGAAGAATGCGTTCCACCAGAGCGTCGGCCTCCCCCCGCAGACGGTCGGCTGGGCAAACTTGCGAGATGAGGCCGATTTGCAGGGCGCGCTCCGGACTTATCGGGTCGCCCAACAGTACCAACGGAAATGCAAATCGGGGCAAAGTGTATTCCCCCAGATAAGCCATGATGGCGGTAGGCGGAAGCCCGGCCCGCATCTCGGGAAATCCCAGCTGGGCATGCTCGGCCACGAGAGCGAAATCGCAGAGGATCGCGAGGCCGAAGCCAAAGCCGAAGGCATCTCCCTGAACCTCTGCCACGCTGATCAAGGGCGAGGTCCGCAGCCCACGCTTGAGCTCGATGATACGAGCCGCTTCAGAACGGATGGCCTCGGCGTCCCGGCCTGCCCGTTCGCGCCCGGTGCAGAAAACGTTGCCGCGCGCGCGAATCCGAAGTACCCGCGCCGCGGGGCGAGATGCCTCTCGCTCGAACTCGGCCAACATGGCGTCGAACATCGATCCGCTGAACTGGTTGCCGCGCGCGGGATTATCCAACGTAAAGGTGAGGACATCTCCCGTTCGCTCGATTGTCAGTGGGCGAGCGCTGGGATCAGACGGATGAGAGTTCTCGGGCAGCACGCCGCCAACGGTATACAAGGGATACAAGCCGTGTCAACAACGGGCAGCTGTTGTTCCGCCGAAAATAGGCAGTACACGCCGCGCAAAGCCGCGCGTATATTAACCCTTCGATAGGGACGCAACCGATGCGAAGTCGGCGTTAAATATTGACAGCCGGTCGAGAAAGGGAGTCGTGGTGAACCGCATCCCGGAGTCATCTTCGAGAACCACGCCCCGGCTGACCGGTAA
>CAZILJ010000054.1:0-9287 GCA_964539915.1 uncultured Acidobacteriaceae bacterium
CCGGGTTTGTAGAACCGCCGTGGTTGTGGACGTACCGAATTGATACTTCTTCTGCTCGGCATCGAGCGATTGTTGCGCATATTGCATCGCTGCCTTGGCGGAAGCCACGCTGGCTTGATTCTGCTCTACGGCAAACTGGGCCTGGCGGACTTCGATGCTCACCCGATTTTCGGTTTGCTGCAGAGCCATCTGGCTCTGCCGGTATTCCAGTTCACCGCGGATCTGGAGCGCCTGAGCGGCGCGGTTGCGCAGCGGGATGTTGAGCTGCAAGCCCATGCCTTTATCGGGAGCCGTGGAGTTGACGAGTTGATTGAGGGTCGAACTGTAGCTTGTGCCAGGCACGAGCGGCGCTTGTCCCAACGTGGGATCGGGCGTGGCGGTGGCGCAAAACCCTTGGGCGGGGTTCAGACAGACATTCGCCGGATTCTGGGAGCCGCCCAGCCCCGAGCCGCCATAATAGGCGAAGGCATCGAGGGTAGGCAGCACGGCGCTGCGCAAAGCCTTGTTGCTGAATTCCTGGCTGCGCAACTGGATGCGAGACTCGACCAGTTCTGGCCGATGGCGGAGAGCATCGTTGACGAGGTCCTCGGTAGGCTGAATCTGCTCATTTTCCGGAACTTCCATGGTGGACGTCGGAATCACGTCGGCTCCGGCGAGAGCGGGATCATGAAGGGTCCGGCTGAGCGCGTTCTTCATGACCAGCTGCTGCAACTGAAGGTTGGTCTTGGCCACCGTCAGAGCCTGCTGGTCCGCAGCCACGGTGCTTTCCGCGCGCACCGCTTCAATCGGCGCCAGACTGCCGATTTCGACCTGTTTCTTCGTGTCGGAGAGTGTCTTCTGGGAGAATGTCAGCGATTCTTCTTTCACTCGTTGATTTTCGTAGGCGTAGACAAGATCCCAATACATATTCTCGATCTGATCCACGGTGGTGACGATTTGCAACCGGAAAGCCACGTCTGACAATTCACGATTATTTTTGGCGATGCGGATGAAGCGATTGTTCGCGGCAAAGCCGAAGCCTTGCAGCAGGTGCTGGGTCAGCTTGAACTGGAAGCCGGAGTTCAGAGCCGGGCTTACTGTCTGGAAGGCACTGTTGCTCGTGGTCCGGGTGTTAGTGAAGCCGACGGAGAGGTTAGTTCCCCATTGGAACCCCTGAGTATAAGAAAAGTTTGCAGTGGTCGTTCCCTGGAAGGTTCCAGCGAATGGGCTTGTCGGAATAAAACCGGCGCGATCGCTCTGGAACGTCCCGGTGAGTATCGGGTCGAAGCTGGTGATGAGCGGCCCGAAAAGACCACCTGCGGTTGAGCCTACAATGCCACCGGCACCGGCTCCTGCTCCGCCCGCGGCGAGCGAGGTACCGCCTGTACCGGAACCCACTTGGGCTCCGATTCCGCCCACGCCACCGCCGGGCGTATTCTGCACAACGCCCAGGGGTGCGCCGAGGATAGAAGCGCCAGCTTGGGCACGCAATACGTCGGTGTCGGCGATGTTGAGGTTGTAGCGTGCGATAGCGATATCTAGATTGTTCTCTAGCGCGAGTGCAATCGAGTCATCGAGCGACAGGTAGAGCTTGCCGTTGCGCATGAGTTGATCGATTCGCGCCGTGTTCGAAAGATTTGGTTCTCCTACATGCCGCGGCAGGTACGGGCCAACCGGATTGGGAAAATGCGAAACGGGCTTCGAGAAGTTCATCACCGGCAAAGTCCGCGCTTCGGGTGCGCTCACAGGGGTCGGCGCCGGGGGCGGTTCCTGGCCCCAGCACGCGAGGCTCAGCGTTGCGAAAAGGCTTGTGGCAGCGGCGAGCCGCAGGGTCGGGGCTAAACGTGCAAATGGCATCTACTCATCTCCGTTTGTTTAAGAACCAATTGGTACTGATTAAGACCGTTGGCGCGAAACTACTCCAGGTTCCTGACGAACCAAACCGCCCGAAGTAAAGTTCTACTCAAGCTTTGGTACGCAAAGGGTCGCAGGAAGGTTCCGGAAAGCTGGGAGAAAAACCACATTCCTCGCGGCCGCTTCTGTTTCGTACTCGCGCTTGGTTTCCTGCTCGCGGTGGTTTCGGGGACGAAGCAATGGAGAGAGACCCATCCTGAAGACCGGAGTTCTGCGGGAAACGATTCAGTATATCCGACTGGAAAGCCATTGGAGTTGCTCCACGATATTGATGGAACTGGTAAATTGCTGGCGAGACACGAAATCTCTTAGATGTTTCGCCCGCGACCCCGGGTTCGAAAGATTGCCGCATGCGCAACCTCAAAGTGATTCTCTCCTATGACGGCGCGGAGTTCTTCGGATGGCAAGTGCAGCCCGATGCCACCACCGTGCAGGGCACACTAGCCTCGGCTATTGGACGGATCACCGGAGAAAAGGTATTGCCGCAAGGGTCGGGACGTACGGACAGAGGTGTGCATGCCCTCGCGCAGGTGATGACATTTGTCACGGAGTCTGCGATTCCCAACGGAAATTTTCTGAGGGCGCTGAATGATATTTTGCCCGCATCGGTTCGCGTGTTGAAAGTAGAGGAAACTCCAGCGGGATTTCATGCGCGGCATTCCGCGAAAGCCAAGACATATCGTTATCGAATTTTTCGGGAAGCGATTTGTCCGCCCTTTCTGGCACGGTATGTTTGGCACTATCCGTATCCGCTGGCGGAGGATCGGATGGAACGGTCTGCGCCGCTGGTGGTGGGAGAGCATGACTTCACTTCCTTCGCTGCCGTGGATCCGGAGCGCGGGCGCGAGGACGCGAGAGTATCAAATGTTCGAACAATATTTTCGTCCGCCTGGGAGCGCTCGGGCGAAGAACTGGTCTACACCGTCCGGGGTTCGGGCTTTCTGCACCACATGGTGAGGAATCTGGTGGGCACGTTGATCCTCGTGGGCAAGGGCACGCTGCAGGTTGACGATGTGACGCGCATTCTTGGGGCGCGGAACCGATCAGCGGCCGGAGCGACCGCGCCGGCGTGTGGATTGTACCTCGTCGGTGTGGACTATTAGAGAACCCGAAGGTTCCAATACCAGGCTGTACTCAGTCCGGCGATTTCAGGCTGCGAACCGTCAATCAGTTGAAGAACGATTCCATTGACAACCGGTGCCTAGTCACTCCAGTTGGGGCAGATTTTGTCCTGAATTTGAGATTCCAGTCGATAGAATTCGGGGATGCGGACCGCATCATCAACGGGAAGTTGCAAGGTGGCAGTCTGGGCGAGCGCTTCTGTGGTCCCGAGTGCCAGGGGCGAACCGACGCCTGGGTTTGGCGAGTCTTCGGTCGGCAGGTTTCTCGAATCGGGAACTGAGACCTAGCAAGCTGCGTCTCTACGGACGAGGAGTTATTTATGGCTTCGGATCTACAAATCGCGGCGCGGAGGCTTGCGTCGGTGAATCCGGCGACGGGTGAAGTTCTGCGCGAACTGGATTGTGCGGGCGCAGGGGAGGTCGAGGCCGCCGTGACGCGTGCCCGTGTGGCTCAGGTGGCTTGGGCGGATCTCGGGTTGCGGCGGCGGATCGAGCTGATTCGCGAGTTCCAAGGAAAGCTGTACGCGAAGAAGTCTGAGATTGCGGCTGCCATTACGCGCGAAGTCGGCAAACCACTGGTGGAGGCGCTCGTCACAGAAGTGCTGGTGGTGCTGGACGCGGCTCGATTCCTCATCGACAACGCCTGGGGTCTTCTGCGCGATGAGCCAGTGCCTCACGGCAACTTGGTGACGAAGTTGAAGAGTGGATGGCTGGTGCGTGAACCGCACGGAGTGATCGGGATCATCTCGCCCTGGAACTATCCGTTCTCGATTCCGGCTACCGAGACGCTAGCTGCGCTGGTCGCGGGCAACGCGGTTGTGCTAAAGCCATCGGAGTTGACGCCTTTAGTCGCGCTGGAGTTGGCCTCATTGCTGCACGCGGCTGGCGTGCCCGAACATGTTTTTCAGGTGGTCGTGGGCGAGGGACCGGCGGGGGCGGCGTTGTTGCGTTCGCCGATCGACAAGCTGGTGTTTACAGGTAGCGTTGCCACAGGGAAGCGAATCGCGGCCTCCGCGGCGGAGCGCTTGCTTCCGGTGGTACTGGAGCTCGGGGGAAAAGATCCCATGCTCGTCCTCGACGACGCCGATGTGGACGTGGCTTCGAGCGCAGCCGTGTGGGGAGCATTCGTGAACGCGGGGCAGGCCTGCTTGTCGGTCGAGCGCTGTTACGTGCATCGCAGTTTGTACGAATCTTTTGCCAAGGCCTGCGCGGAGAAGACGAAGCAGCTGCGCATCGGCAATGGTATGGATGCGCACACCGATGTCGGTCCGCTGATCCAGGAGCCGCAGGTGCGGATTGTCGAATCGCACGTGGAAGACGCGAAGGCGCGCGGCGCACGGGTTCTTGCGGGCGGAACGCGGCTGCCAGAGCTGGGTGCCAACTTCTATGCTCCCACGGTGCTGGCCGACGTGACGCAAGAGATGCGGATCATGCGGGAAGAAACTTTCGGCCCGGTGCTGCCCGTAATGGCGTTCGAGGACGACGACGAAGCGGTGAGGCTGGCGAACGACTCCGAATATGGTTTGGCCGCGAGTGTGTGGACGCCTGACCGTAAACGCGGCGAGAAGTTGGCGCGGCGTATCCTTGCGGGCACCGTGATGGTGAATGACGTGATCTCGTGTTTCGGAATCAGCGAGGCTCCGCATGGCGGTGTGAAGGCGAGCGGCGTCGGCCGCACCCACGGGCGTTTCGGGCTTGACGAAATGGTGAGAGTGAAATATCTGGATATAGACCGCATGCCGGAGATGAAAAAAGTCTGGTGGCACGGCTACGGCGAGACCTTCCGGCGGCAAATGGAAGGTTTTCTGGACATGCAATTCGCGGCCAGTTGGGCGACTCGCGTGCGCGGGGCCCTGCGAGCAGCGGGGGTGGTGAGACGGCAGCAGTTGTGATCACGCGGCCGGCCTCGGTGGCTGGAAAGCCGGCCGGTCGATCACCAGGTGAGCGTCGTCAGTCATCAATGCGGTCACCGTGGCTGGGAGGGTGCGAGACAACCAGGAATCTCACTGGGCTGGAGGACGGATTGCGAATTTGGTGTCGTGTGCCTGGCAGGATTCGGACTCCACTTCCCGCAGGAATCAGCGTGTTCTCGCCGTTAATTTCCATCAAAACTTCACCAGTCAGAATGTAGAAGAACTGCTGAGAGTGCTCGTGGTGATGGCGAACCTCGGCTGTGCCCGGCGGCATGACTTCTTCGATCACGCTCAGTTGCTTATCTTTCACGAGATGCCAACCGTCGCAGTCCACTCCCCAGCGATAGTGCTCGGCGTTTTCCCGGCTTACCGAAACCCGCGTGCCTGAACCAGAGTGTGCTGCATTTGCCTGAGGTGGGCGAGCCTGAGTTGCGGCTGCTTCGGGCAAGTCCAAATTGCGTTCCCTCGCCATGGTTTTCGTTCCCCTAAGGTCCAGTGTAATCTTGTCGCCATGAAGAATCCTACCGATACCAGCCGGAGTGATGACCCCAAAAGAGAAATGTTCCGACACACCCTGGCCACCCTGGCTTATCGAGGCGGGAAGGCCGTGCGGAACGTGCCGCACGATTTCTCTGAATTTCGGGCAGGCGAGGGAGTGCGCACGCCAGGCCAGATTCTGGCGCATTTGGGCGATCTGTTGGAGTGGGCACTTTCGATTGCGTCGGGCCAGCAGAAGTGGAAAGATTCGAAACCCTCGCCCTGGGACCAGGAGGTGGAGCGGTTTTTCACCGCGCTGAAGAAGTTTGACGACTTCCTGGCGTCGAGCGATCCGGTGCAGGTTCCCTTCGAAAAACTATTTCAGGGCCCGATTGCCGATGCGCTCACGCACGTAGGACAGATTGCTATGCTCCGACGGTTGGCGCACGCGCCGGTGAAGGGAGAAAATTTCTATGTGGCCGAAATCGAGACCGGGTGCGTAGGTGCCGAGCAGGCAAAGCCAAAGCGCGAGTTTTGACCAGCGTAGTTGGCGAAATATTCCCGGCGTTGTCGCCGCCCGTGTTTCGCCGGCAAGGTTTCAGTTACAATGACCGGGTTAGGCCGAACCTGGCGGCCTTTGGGCCGCTCGAACGAGGGGATACGTCCTTGGCGACTAGCGAAGTGACCGCTTCTGGCCCGCAGAATGTTCCACAACTTCCCAACCACAAAGTCAAGGTCAAGAAGGCTGGGCAGCGCGCCTGCAACGAGAAAAACGAAAAGGGCAAATTCTGTGGCGGGCATTTGAAACGCTGGTTCTATACGACGGATGTGCTGGAGCAGGCGTGCGGCGACGCGGAAAAGGCTTGGGGTCGCGACGCCGAGGTCTATCGTTGCGAACACTGCAAGACCCTGTATCTGCCGAATCCAGGGGAGGCGAAGGTAAACGTTGCGGGGCAAGGGATGATTTCTGTGTTCGGATTGACGCTGCCGCCGAAGGAGAAGTAAACAAGCGGTTGGCTCTTGATTTTAGCTCTCAGCTAAAATCCGGCTCATCGTGTTTTGTTGGCCTGAGGTCCAGATCAGGAGTTTGGCATCCTCTGAACCTCGAGCGAAATTGGTGCCAATTTCGCTAGAACTTCGGCTGTGGTTGTTACAGGCTGAGAGCTAGAGGCTCACAGCTTAAGAGTTACTTTGCATGCACACTCCCGACCTGATTTACGACTGGAACCAGAACCACCCTCCGGGCCTCAAGCCGGGTGGGCCAGTGTTGATCAACGACGAGACCCTGCGCGATGGCCTGCAGTCGCCTTCGGTGCGCGATCCGTCGATTGCCGAAAAGATCGAAATTCTTCATTTGATGGAGGCGTTAGGGATCGACTCGCTCGATCTCGGTTTACCTGGCGCGGGACTCCGCTCGGTTGAAGCGGTTACCGCGTTGGCGCGCGAGATCGCCAGCAACAAGATGAAGATTCGCGCCAACTGCGCCGCGCGGACCCACGAAAGCGACATTCGCCCAATTGCCGAGATCGTCGAGCAGACCGGGCTCGGCATTGAAGCTGCAACCTTCATCGGATCCAGCCCGATTCGGCGATTCACCGAAGGATGGAGCGATGATTTTCTTCTGCATACGACGGAGAAGGCCGTCAAATATGCGGTTTCGCTGGGGCTTGACGTCATGTATGTCACCGAAGATACAAGCCGGTGCGACCCGGAGACGGTGAAGCTGCTGTATACGACCGCGATCAATTGCGGTGCTCGAGCGATCTGCATTTGCGACACGGCAGGGCACGCGACTCCAATGGGTGCGTTGGCACTGGTGCGATTTGTGATCGAGGAATGCGTGAAGCCTTCCGGCGAGAACATTCGCGTGGACTGGCATGGGCACAGCGACCGCGGTCTGGCGATCGCGAATTCGATGGCGGCCCTCATCGCCGGCGCGAATTGCGTGCACGGATGCGCCATTGGTCTCGGAGAGCGGGTCGGAAATACGCAGGTGGATCAGATGCTGGTGAATCTGAAGCTCATGGGTATTGCGCCTTGGGATCGGCAGGACCTGACCAAGCTGAAGCAGTATTGCCAGGCGGTATCGCGGGCGACGGGAGTGCCGATTCCGGCAAACTACCCCGTAGTGGGCGACGATGCGTTCCGCACGGCTACAGGCGTGCACGCGTCGGCGATCATCAAGGCGTATCACAAAGATGATGTGGTTTTGGCCAATACGGTGTATTCGGGCGTGCCTTCTCATGTGTTCGGGCTTGAGCAGATCATTGACATCGGCCCGATGAGCGGAAAATCGAATGTGCTGTGGTGGCTGGAGCGGCACGGCATCCCGGTGAGCGATCGAGTAGTGGACCGCATCTATCAGCGAGCCAAACAGAGTGATCACACACTCAGCGAGGCCGAGATTCTGGAGTGCGTCCCGTCTGCGGCGGAGAAGAAGTAACGCGCCATGCCTCCCCCGAGACATGCGATTCTTGGCGCCGGCGGAGTAGGCGGACTGATGGGCGCCTGCCTGGCGCGATCGGGCGCTCCGGTGACGATGGTGGTGAGGCCGGAATCACTCGATCAATATCCCAAAGAACTTCAGATCGAAAGCGCTTTCGGAAACTTCAGCGTTCCTGTTGGGCACGCCGCGAAAGTTCCAGCCGCCGACGTCCTATGGATCACCGTGAAGGCGACGCAACTGGATACAGCCCTGGCTGCGTTCACCGAACCCGACTCGGTTAGAGCGATTGTCCCGCTCTTGAATGGCATCGATCATCTGGCATTGCTGCGCGCGAAATACGGCGCCGACAAAATCATCGCTGCCACCATTGCCGTCGAGTCGGAACGAATTGCACCGGGCCACATCGTGCATCGGACTCCGTTTGCCCGTCTCAATGTATCTTCTGCCGGGCGAAGTCTGCTGGGCACGACGATCGACGAGCTTCAAAAAATGGGATTCGAGTGCCGGTTCGTCGATGACGAGCCGACATTGATGTGGAGCAAGATCGTATTTCTGGCCCCGTTCGCCTTGACAACGACGGCTGCGGATCGCACCACAGGCGCGGTGATCGCTGACCCTGAGTGGAATCAGCAACTAAAAGCTTGCGTGCGGGAAGCATGCGCCGTTGCCCTGGCAGAGGGCGCGAAGGTTGACGCGGAGTCCATCATCGCGTCCATGATGAAGATGCCGGCGAATATGCGCAGTTCCATGCAGAAAGACGTGGCCCAGGGCAAGACCCCGGAACTGGACGCAATCGCAGGAGCGATCCTGCGGGGCGCGGCGCGACACGGGATCGGAGTGCCGACCGTGAACAAGTTAGCGGCCGCCGTCGAGCGCGGTGCAGGATCTTCGCCTCCCCTCGTATAGCATTCCGAAATGACGTGGACGGAAATCCTGGGTTTTGTTACTGGCGCAGCGTCGGTTTGGCTGGTGGTCCGGGAGAGCGAGTGGAACTGGCCCGTCGGGATCGCCAATGGACTTACCAGTGGCGCAGCGAGGAGTTTACGCAGATTGCCCACAAGCAGCAGGAAAATGTTCTGGCTCGCGAAGCCAACTGTATTCTTATATGCGACACCGACGTTCTGGCTACGGGGATATGGCATGCGCGTTGTATGGGCTGTCGATCACCCGACCTGGAAGCGATTGCCGCGTCGCACCGGCACGATCTTTGCCTTCTTAAGAGTTGCGACCTGCCTTTCGTGCAGATGGATTGCGAGATGGTGAGACGATCCGGCAGTGGATGACAAAGCGTTTCGAAGACGTACTGACGGAGTGCGGCCTCCGATGGGTTCAAATCTCAGGTCGCGGTGACCAAAGACACTCCGCAGCCATTTCCGCGGTTGAGAAACTCCTTGCCTAAGGCCGCATGGCTTGAGTGTCCAATCGGCATGGGCGCCG
>CAZILJ010000055.1:0-1751 GCA_964539915.1 uncultured Acidobacteriaceae bacterium
TACCAAATTCCAGCGCCCGGAGCACCTCCCCTGAAGTTCTCTGCACTCGGGCTTCGGTTCGGCCTGCTAAGCTTCATTCCGCAGGACGGAATTGATTCCGTTTTCTTGACACGAGCCGGCGGGCAGTGCTAGTTTGGACAACATTCAGCAGGGGGTGAATCACGAACCAGCTGCGTAACCTCGCGGGCGTAGTACCGCCTATGTTTACTCCATTTGCCGACGATGATCGGATCGACTCTGCCGGTCTGGCGCGGGAAGCGCTCTATCTGCAGGAAGCAGGGGTTTCCGGCATGGTGGTTGGCGGCAGCATGGGAGAAGGTGCCGGCATGACGCCCGACGAACTGGGGGAAGCGGTGCGAATTGTAATCGAGGCGGTTGGCGGCGCGCTTCCCGTGCTTGGTGGCATTATCGCGGATAGCACTGCTGAAGCGGTGCGGCTTGCCCACGCGCTGCGCAAAGCGGGTGCCCAGGGCTTGCAGGTACCTCCACCTCATTTTCATGTGTCAGCGGACACATCGGTCTTGGCAGAGTATTATCGCGCCATAACCGACGCCGCCGAGATCCCCCTCCTCATCTACAACGTGATGCCGACGGCGCAAGCTGCCATCGAATCTCTGCAGGAGCTCATTGCAGACAACCCGGCGATTGTGGGCATCAAGCAGAGCGGGCGCAATTTCCATACGCTGGCCGCCCTGCTGGCTGAGGTGGGGGGCAAGGTCAAGATATTCTCCGCCATTGACGACATGATTTATCCGTCCTTTGTGTTGGGAGTTGACGGGACGATCTCGGGCACTTCGGCGATGTTTCCGCGCGAAACCGTGGAAATGCTGAAAGCCGTCAGAGCGGGAGACTACGAGCAGGGGCTACGCTTCCACGACAGGCTCACGCCGGTTTGGCGGACCGTTGATTATCCCGACTTCTGCGCCCGAGCTAAGTACGCCGCGATGTTGGCCGGGCGGCCGGTTGGCAAACCCCGACGGCCGTTTCAGTGGCCCACGGCGGACGCGGCCGGCAGCATTGAATCGGCGCTTCGTGCTGGAGGCCTGATGGACGGAGGAGTTCCCTCCCCCGTAGGAAACGAACAAAGGGCATGAGTACAGATCCATACTGGCTGTAGGAGGACGAGCCGGGAGCATTCCCTTTGCGGCAGCAGCGCAATTGAATTGGGCAGTCGAGTGGACCAAACAGAGTCTTTCCGGAGAGGATGTTTTGCAAAGAATACAGGCACTGGTGCCGGGTGTTATCGCCGATGTCGTGATCCCCTATTCCAGCGATGGAGAACCTGATTGGCCCCGGCTCGCCAGCGAAGTGAAAGTGCTGGATGACAGTGGTGCCCACGCGCTTTCGATCGGTGGTGTGCTGGGAGGGACGATCGGCGCAACCCCGCTTGAGCTGTCATCGCTGTGCGCTGCCGTAAAGCGCTGCTCGAAGAAGCCGCTTTTTGCGATTGTGTTCCCGGATGCCTCTTCGGAAGGGTTCGAGATGGTGCGTGCGGTTGAGGTGGGCGGAGCCGATGCCATCCTGGTGGCGCAACCTCATTATCTCGCCCAGCCCGGAGTTGAAGGCCTGGAAGAAATGTTCGCCGAGCTCAGAGAGTTTACCAACCGTCCCCTGCTCGTAGCCGATTGTCTGCCCGGCAGCGTGATCGGCAGCAAGCCGATTCAGAGATTAATCGAAAGGCGGCTGGTCGATGGCGTGCTTGAAGCAGCCGACATGCACGTCCTGGTAGACCTTCTTTGCTCGCGCGGGGA
>CAZILJ010000056.1:0-1564 GCA_964539915.1 uncultured Acidobacteriaceae bacterium
GGAGGTATATACCAGCAAGGCGAAGCTGGCCGAATGAGACTCCGGAAATCCATATTCGCCGAAACCCAGTATCTGATTGAATATCTGGTTGGCGAAACTTTCCGAATAACCGCGCTCGCGCATGCCATCAATCAATTGCATTTGGAATGGCTCCAATCCTCCCTTGCGCTTCCAGGCGGCCATGGCACGGCGCAGCCGATCGGCTTCGCCCGGGGAAAATCCGGCCGCGACAATCGCCAGCTGCATCACTTGCTCCTGGAAAATCGGCACGCCCAGCGTGCGCTTGAGCACCGCCTCCACCTCTTGGCTGGGGTAGGTCACCTCTTCTTCCCCGCTGCGGCGGCGCAAATAAGGATGCACCATCTCGCCTTGAATGGGCCCGGGGCGCACGATGGCCACTTCGATCACGAGGTCATAAAAATTCCGCGGCTTCAGGCGCGGCAGCATGGACATTTGCGCCCGCGATTCAATCTGGAACACGCCGACGGTGTCCGCGCGGCAAATCATGTCATACACGGCCTGATCTTCACCCGGTATGCTCGCCAGCTCGAGATCGGCGGCGGCGGCGGCGGATGAGCCGCCGAACTCATTGACCAGGTGAAACGTCCGCCGTATCGCGGTGAGCATCCCCAAGGCCAGCACGTCGACCTTCAGCAGCCCCAGCGCATCGAGATCGTCCTTATCCCATTCGATGACGGTGCGGGCCGGCATTGCCGCATTCTCGATGGGCACGAGTTCATCCAAACGGCCGCGGGCAATCACGAACCCGCCCACGTGCTGCGATAAATGACGGGGGAAGCCTAAAATCTCTGCCGTCAGCGCCATGAGGCGCGCGATCACAGGATCCTCAGGATCGAACCCGGAGGCGCGAATGCGTTCCGGATCGATACGCTGGCCATCCCACCATTGCATGCCCCGCGCGAGCCTGTCGACTTGCGCGAGATCGAGCCCCAATGCCTTGCCCACGTCGCGCAGAGCGCTGCGCGGACGGTAGCAGATCACGGTGGCGGCCAGCGCCGCGCGCTCGCGTCCGTATTTTCCGTAGATATATTGGATGACTTCTTCGCGCCGCTCGTGCTCGAAGTCCACGTCGATATCGGGCGGCTCGTTGCGCTCCTTGGAAATAAAACGCTCGAACAGCATGGACATGCGCGACGGGTCCACCTCCGTGATGCGCAGGCAGTAGCAGACCGTCGAGTTGGCCGCGGAGCCCCGTCCTTGACAGAGGATTTTTTGCGAACGCGCATATTCGACTACATCGTGCACGGTCAGGAAAAATGGCTCGAATTTAAGCTCGGCGATCAATCGCAATTCATGCTCGATGTTCTCGCGCACGGCAGCGGGCGCCCCCGCAGGCCATCGATAAGCACAGCCTTGCATCGTCAGTGCGCGCAAATGGCTCGCCGGAGTTTCTCCGGGAGGCACGATTTCTTCCGGGTACTCGTAGCGCAATTCATCGAGCTTGAAGGTGCAGCGTTCGGCAATGTGCAGTGTTTGCGCCAGCAGCGGCGCTGGATACAGTTCACCCAAGCGCTGTAAGGAGCGTAAAGAGCGCTCGCCATTC
>CAZILJ010000057.1:0-1620 GCA_964539915.1 uncultured Acidobacteriaceae bacterium
TTGCCCCAGCACAGAATGTTGACCGGAAAGTCGTGGCGAACGGCCGCGCGCAGGATCCGGTCGAGGCCCGGGTCCTTCGGCTCCCGGTTTGCTTCCTTCGTCAGCATGATGCGGATTCCTACCGTGCCCGGCGTATTCTTCCAGTCCGCGACGACATCGGCCACCGCCGGATCGTCCGGGTCGACCGGCTTGACGATGGCGAGCCGGCCGGGGTGAGCCCGTTGCACTTCCGCGGCATAGCTGGCGTCGTAGCGGTACATGGAAAAGGCGGAGACGAAGATCGCGCCGTCGACGCCGACTTTGTCCATCGCCGCCACCATCTCGTCACCCGTGACGTGATCGGGCCAGTTCGGCACACTGTGCCAAGGTCGCTTCGGGGTGTTCGCCTCATAGGTATGGACCTGGGAGTCGATAATAATCATCGGGGCAGCTTCCCTCTGTGCCAGGCGAGTTTGGACATTGCAGCAGGTCCGTGTCAGATGGCAAAGACGCCGCGCGTTGCAGATGCCGACGGCCTCTTGATCAGACGGCGGCGATCGTCTGCACTTCGACCAGGAAAGCTTCCTTGACCAGCCGATCGACCACGAGAAGGGTATTCGGCGGATACTTGCCGTCCGGAAACATCTTTGGGAATTCGCGCAACCGAAATTCCATGAACTTTGGGATGTCCTGCGAATGGACGAGGTATGTCGTGAATTGAACGACGTTGGCCCAGGATGCTCCGGCTGATTTCAGCGCCGCTTCGATGTTGCGAAAGACCTGCGCAGTCTGAACCTCGAATTTTCCCTCGCCGATGATATTGCCTGCGGCGTCGCCCGACAGCATTCCTGCTACAAACAGGAATTCGTTCGCCCTTACGCGCGTCACATGGGTGTACTGCCCCATAGGAGGGCCAAGTTCCTCGGGATTGTAGATGTTGATTTCTGCTGACATGGCTCTTCCTTTCTACGGCTTTTGCCGCGTTGCGAGAGGGGCTTCACTTCTCGGGCCTCATCCTTCGAGACGCTTGCTGGGCAAGCTTCTCCGGATGAGGGGATAGAGTCCGTTGAGGTATCTCAGCTCGCTTGCCTCAATCCTCGGGTTTCGACGGTCTTCTTCCCCGAATCTTCCTCAGATTCCACGAAAAAAGGACCAAGTTCCGGAGGACGGTGCCGGAATGATAAAAACCCTTCACAGTTCGCCTATCGGCGTCCCGCTTGCCCTGGCCTTGACCACATCGGTTGTCGCGACGTTCGCTTCGCAGGCCGCCACTCAGCCGATTGCCGTCAGCGCCTATAGCTCCATGTTAGCCCAGAATTGCTGGATCGATGGTCCGGGCCGGGTCGAGGACAGTCCCACGCGGGTCTGTCACGGCAAGTCAACGCTGGTGGTTCTGGTCAGCAAGGACGAGCATCGCGAAACCGTCTCGGTCGGCCGCAATCGCGACGAAGCGGCGAAAGAGCCGGCCGCGCAAACCTTCTTCGGCCCGTTCAACTCGGCACTTCCGTCGATCGAATGGCGGATCGCGGGCAACAATCCGTTTGCCATGATCCAGCGCTGGCGGATCGCCGACACTGTCGATCGGACCATCAGCGGCGGGGGCGGACCCGACGCCAAACCGTTGTTGGTCGTGTCGAGGCT
>CAZILJ010000058.1:0-4499 GCA_964539915.1 uncultured Acidobacteriaceae bacterium
GAAGCAGCGTGTGCACAGGAACTTTGGCACGCCGCATCCCGAGGGTTATCGAAAGGCGATCCGGGTCATGCAGCTCGCAGAAAAATTCCGCCGTCCAGTCTTCACTTTGGTCGACACCGACGGCGCGTACCCGGGCATCCACGCGGAAGAACGTGGGCAAGCCGAGGCCATCGCCTACAACCTTCGCGAAATGGCTCGACTTGAGGTCCCCATTATCGCGACCGTGATTGGCGTGGGTGGTAGCGGCGGGGCCCTGGCCATCGCTGTGGCGGACCGGGTGTTAATGATGGAGAACTCGATCTATTCGGTGATCTCTCCCGAAGGCTGCGCCGCCATCATGTGGCGCGACGCCTCCAAGAAAGAATTGGCAGCCGAAGCGATGCGCATTACCGCAACCGACCTGCAAGAACTCGGCTGTATCGACGACATCGTTCCAGAGCCCGAGGGGGGAGCGCACCGTGATCACGAAGCGGCTGCCGCGCTGCTCGACGCCACACTGCAAAAACACTACGCCGAACTAAAGAAGGTCCCTTCTGCTGAATTACTCGTGTCACGATATAATAAGTTTCGTAACATCGCCCAGTTCTACAAAACTGAGGCTTGAGTCCGCGAACCTCTTCCCTCGTTTCCCAGGCAGGTTCCCCTAAGGCCACAGCCGGGCGATTTGACGCACGGAGTGGGCAGCCGCCGTTATAATGGACTGTTTCCTCCTCTGTGATGCACGAATCAGATGGGCGACTGGTTCCGCCCACGAACTGAAGGAAGGTGTTGGGATGGCCACTACGGATGTCGCGCCCCGGGAATCCTCCGGAGGCACGGGGCCTAAGCGCATCGTCAACGACATGAGCATTCAGGTCGCGACGGTCAATGGTTCCGGCTCGCAGAGTTCAAATACGGTTCTTTTGCGCAGCATTTTTCAGATGGGCGTACCGGTTTCCGGCAAGAACATGTTCCCGTCGAACATCGCCGGGCTTCCTACCTGGTACACCATTCGCGCCAACAAGCACGGCTATATCGGTCGCAAGAAAGAAATTGATTTCCTCGTGGCCATGAATCCTGAAACCGCGCAGGAAGACACACTGTCGCTTGCAGCCGGTGCTTCAGTTCTCTACGACGAACCGCTCGCTTTGCACAAGCTGCGCGATGACCTCATTTTTTACGCTGTTCCCTACGACAAACTGGTGGCCGCGGTTTGCCCGGAAGCCAAACTGCGCAAACTGGTTAAGAACATGATCTATGTTGGCGTCGTCGCCAGCTTGCTCACGATCGACATGGCGGAGGTTGAAAAGGCAATTCGCAAACAGTTTGCCAAGAAAGTGAAGGCGGCCAATCTGAACCTGGCCGCGGCGCAGGCAGGATTCGATTACGCCAAGGCAAACTTGCAGAAGCGCGGTGTTTTCTACATCGAGCGCATGAACGCCACTGCGGGCAAGATCATCATCGACGGCAACTCGGCCGCCGCGCTCGGCTGCATGTTCGCCGGGTGCACCGTGGTGACCTGGTATCCCATCACCCCATCTTCCTCCCTGGTCGAGACCATGATCGAGTACATGAAGGAGTACCGCATCGGCCCCGATGGCAAGGCCACTTTTGCCATCGTGCAGGCTGAGGATGAACTCGCCGCCATCGGAATGGTGATCGGAGCAGGCTGGGCGGGAGCGCGGAGCATGACCGCTACCGCTGGTCCGGGAATCTCTCTGATGGCCGAGTTTGCCGGACTTGCCTACTACGTCGAAGTTCCCGGGGTGATCTGGGATATCCAACGCGTCGGCCCATCGACCGGCCTGCCCACGCGTACATCCCAGGGCGATATTCTTTCAACCGCATTTCTTTCTCACGGCGACACCAAGAACATCATGCTCTTCCCCTGTTCAGTGACAGAGTGTTTCACCATGGCACCGGAAGCGTTCAACCTGGCGGAGCATTTTCAGACGCTGGTGTTCGTCATGTCCGACCTTGATCTGGGCATGAACAATTGGATGTCCGATCCTTTTGAATACCCGGAGACTCCGATCAATCGCGGTAAAGTGCTCAGCAAGGAAGATCTCGACCGCCTCGGTGGATTCGCCCGGTACAAAGACGTCGACGGAGATGGCATCGGCTTCCGCACGCTGCCTGGAACGATCCATCCGGCAGCAGCCTATTTCGCTCGTGGTAGCGGCCACAACGAGAAGGCACAGTACAGCGAACGCTCCGACGACTTCGAAAACAACATGGAGCGACTGAACCGCAAGTTCGAAACCGCGCGCTCTTTCGTTCCCCGGCCCGAGATCACCAAGGGCAACGACGCGAGAATCGGGATCATCGGCTTCGGAACCTCGCACTGGGGCATCACGGAGAGCCGTGATCAACTTCGGGACGAGTACGCCATCGAAACCGACTATCTACGGCTCCGCGCGTACCCCTTTACTCGCGAAGTACATGAGTTTATCGAGCAGCACGATCGCATTTACGTCGTCGAGCAGAACCGCGACGCGCAGATGCTCACTCTGCTAAAGCTAGATCTGAAGCCAGAGTCGACCACGCGCCTGCGGAGCATCGCCCATATCACCGGACTACCTCTCGACGCGCGGTCTATCACCGACGAACTGACCAGTATGGAGGGCAAGTAGATGGCAACCACTCCCGTTCATCCCGCAGTATCCGGACCTGGACCAAAAACGAACCGCATCGGCCTCACGGTGATGGACTACAAGGGCGGCAAGACTACGCTCTGCGCCGGTTGCGGTCACAATGCGATCTCCGAGCGCATTATTGAGTCCATGTACGAGATGGGCGTTCAGCCCGAGTTGCTCATCAAGCCCAGCGGCATCGGGTGCTCTTCGAAAACTCCTGCCTATTTCATGAGCCGTTCCCATAGCTTCAACGCTGTGCATGGCCGCATGCCTTCGGTGGCTACGGGAGCGATTCTGGCCAACCGCAAACTGGTGTGCATCGGCGTCAGCGGCGATGGCGACACCGCCTCGATCGGCATCGGACAATTCATCCACCTGATGCGCCGTAATCTGCCCATCATTTACATCATCGAAGACAACGGAGTTTACGGCCTGACCAAAGGCCAGTTCTCTGCGACCGCCGACCTGGGCTCGAAACTCAAGACCGGCGTAGTCAACGACCTTCCGCCGATTGACACCTGTGCCTTGGCCATTCAACTCGGTGCGACCTTGGTCGGCCGCACCTTCTCTGGAGACAAGCGTCAGTTAAGCGCCATGCTGAAGGCTGCAATCGCTCACAAGGGTACAGTCATGCTCGACGTGGTCTCACCCTGCGTGACCTTCAATGATCACGAGGGGTCGACCAAGTCATACAAGTACGTAAAGGAGCACGAGGAGACTTTGCAGGACGTCAGCTTCGTCCCGCATTTCGAGGACATTACCGTCGAGTACGATCCCGGCTCCACGGTAGAAGTCACGATGCACGACGGATCACGTTTGCGTCTCCGGAAGCTGGAGGAAGACTACAATCCGACAGACCGGATCAGTGCTCTGACACGCCTCACCGCAGCCCATGACAAGGGCGAAGTACTGACCGGCGTATTCTACGTAAATCCGGAAGCGCCGAACTTCATCGACATGCTGAACGTTGTCGATCAGCCTCTGGCCACCCTGCCAGATTCGATGACTCGTCCGGGCAAGGAAGTGCTCGACGCGGTGATGGAAGAGTTGCGCTAGCGCCTAGCGAAGGATGGAAAGAAATCCGGACGACAAGAAGGCCCTCCCCAAAGAGGGCCGTTTACTGGTTTTGACTCCCGGCAAGCTGGTTTACGCAGTTTTTCGTTCCGGCTCGCCGCTGTGCTCGGGATTTTGCCCAGGTTCGGGAAAATCGGAGTCTGCATCCTTTAAGATCGGATCCTGGTCGCGATGTCCAAGCTGTTCTTGTAGGCCAACATTCCCCGGAATGTTATGGTCTTCAGCTTCCGTGGCACCCTTCCCCGTGTCTTGATCGGGTGTGCTGTGTGACATATGTGAACCTCGTTCTCTATACGAAGACAGTCTAGTACTGGAACTTTCGGAAGAACATAGATATAAAGTAGGAGAAGCAGGCCGGAGAACAGGTATATGAGACGGTGCTTTTCACTACTAATTCTTGCCGCATTGACGTCTGCATTCGCGCTGGCGATGCCGTCGGACGCCTCTCTCATTCCCGCGAGGGCAAATCAGCATCACGTCCAGCGCCGTCATGCCCACAAAGCCGGCAAGCATCATCGCTCTAAACGGCCGCACCACAATAAAGTCTAGCGGCTACTGCTCTCGCAAGGATTGCCGGCACGGCAAATTTATTCCGGCTCAGGAATTTCTTCCGGTGGTCGGAACGCCGAGCTTACGCAACCGCTCCCGCGCCTGCAGCGCTTCCGGAGAATGCGGATACCGCTGGATCACGTGCCTTAACTCGCTGACCCCATCATCCTGTTTGCCGAGTTCAATCAACGAAAGGCCCTTCTTCAATTGCGCCGACGCGGCCTTGTTCCCGCTGGGAAAGTTCTGCAATACCGCGTCGTA
>CAZILJ010000059.1:0-3696 GCA_964539915.1 uncultured Acidobacteriaceae bacterium
AACTTGCGGCTGAGCACCGCATTCACCAGCCGTTCGCGCGGAACGACTCGCCCCGCTTCGCGCAAAAGCACTTCGAGCAGATTGAACTCCACCGAAGTCAAATCCACCGGCTTCCCTTCCCGCCGCACCGTGCGCGTGGCCGGATCCAGTTCCACATCTCCCACGCTCACCGTATCCGGCGCCGAAGCCGCACCACTGCCGTCCGCCCGCGTGCGCCGCAGCACTGCACGAATCCGCGCCACTAGCTCCCGCGGATTAAATGGCTTTGGAAGATAATCGTCGGCGCCGATCTCGAGCCCCACGATGCGATCTACATCCTCGCCGCGCGCCGTCAGCAACAACACGGGCAGCCGCGAGGTCGCTCGGACTCTGCGCAGCACTTCAAATCCGTTGATGCCCGGTAACATCACATCGAGCACCGCCAGCAGATACTCGCCCGCAGTTGCCTTCTTCAGCCCACTCTCACCGTCGTGAACACACTCAACGGCGAATCCCTCCGCCCGCAGATATTCCCCCACCAGATGGCAGAGTTCCACATCATCGTCGATCACCAGAATTCGTTCAATCATCACAGCCCTCATTGTGCACCCGCAAGCAAAAGTCCGCAGTAAAGAATTGTCAAACCAGCAGCGCCGAATCCAGAGCAGCACCGAATCCAAGTGGCGCCGGCACCCTGCCAGCTGCTACTGGCGGCGGACGTCGGGCGGGGCTCGCCGCGGGCAGCTCCTAGGGGAAACGCCCCACGCTCGAGGGTGCCCCGCTCAAGCTCCACTGGGGCGGAGATTTTGCATTCATCCTTGAGCCCCTTCGAGCAAGTTAACGGCTACCAAGCCAGTCTCCAGGAATCCATTCGTTCGCAATGACAAAACTTTACTCTGGTTGACCGATTCTTTACCGCCTTTTTCCCAGAAGCCGTGTTTCTATTCTGTGTACGCAAAGTTCCGGGGCATCCCGGAGGTTCTCGAGGAGTCACATATGAAATCGTTTCGTTTTCGTTTGCTGATTGCCGCCTTGGCGGTTGTGCTCGGCAGCGCCATTGCGAAGTCGCAAACCGCCGCTGACGCTCCGCCGCCACCGCCTATGCACGGCCACTTCGGCATGGAAGGCCGCGGGATGGGCTTCTTCGCCAAGTCTTTGAACCTGACCGACGAGCAGCAGGCGCAGATGAAGACCATCATGGAGAACGCTCATACATCCATGAAACCACTTCGGCAACAATCCCAACAGATCGAGCAGAAGCTCCTTCAGAACGTGATGGGCACCTACGAGGAAAAAACAGTTCAAACCCTGGCTGCGCAGAAAGCGCAGATCGATGCCCAGTTGACGGTCGCTCAAACCAAAGTGCACAACCAGTTGTTCCAGCTTCTAACGGCCGACCAGCAGGCGAAGGCGAAAGAGATGGTGGCGAACCACGAAGCTCGCATGCAGAACCACATGCATCAGGCTCCGCCGACTCCGCTCGAGCAATAGACAAAAGGCTGGAAAGCGCCCGCGTTCTGGTTTGCGAGCTGAGGGATTCCTGTTTTCCATCGCAGGGGTTCCTTTTAGCCAGCGCGAGGCGAGACTGGCCGCTCGCTTCGCATGTTCTGCACCGTGGGCTTTTCGCCCACGGTGCAGAGATTGGTAGACGGTCGCTTTACCACCGTTTTGTGGCTGGCAGTCATGGTGATATGGGCCGGGGCCACCGCGTTGGAGAGATACGGTGCTGGCCAGATGTAGTGCCGGCCATTCAGGGCCGTATAAGCGGACCGAATCAACCGGGGGCTTTAGCCCCTTCGGGGAACGACAATGACTCTTGACTCCTTGCTCTTTAACGCCGGAACCCTATTCTTCGCCGCATGGATCGCGGTAATAACCGGAGTCAGCGTGGCCGCCTTCGGCCGTGACCTTTTCCCATCCGCAGTTCTCTCCAAGCAGGCGCACGCACCCGAGTCTCATGATCGCGCAGAACCTGCAAAATCCGACCAGCATCCATCTGCACGATAGCCGACACCATATCACCGGGGGGTTCGTCGCTGAGAAGCGTTATCCTCTGCTCCCAACCATGATCGGCTGGGAAGTCGGCGCGGCTGAGCCCGCTTCCGGTTCCACGGTAATGGCGAAGGTCTTCGCCTCTATCCCCGCTGGCAATGGCGGTTTGACGACAGCTGCGCTCCCCTGAGGATTCGGCCTGAACAGTCCGGCTGGAATGGGCGTACCCTTGGTTGGGATCAGCCACAATTCATAAATCTTCTGCGGAGGCAGTTGCGGCAGGTTGCTGGCAAGGAACACCAGAGTCCCGCTGGACGGTACATAAATCGCTCTTCCTTGCGGCTGCGGAGGACTCTTTCCCGCGACCAGAACATAATGCTCCGCGTCCGCAGAGGTTAATGTCCCGACTAACTGCTTCGCTTGGAGCAACTGCTGTTGCTGCCGCGCCGAACTACTTTGAAGGTCGGCTACACGGCGTTGAAGATCATTGTTTTGACGCACCAATAAAAGGACCATCACTACAACGGCTACCGCGCCCGCCCACTCAAACGCCCTCCACCAAGCCATCGGCCTGGACGCACGAGTCTCGATTCGTCGCGGCTCTTTTGCGATGGCGGCCAGCAGGCGCTCCCGGGAGCGCGCCGGAGGCCTTGGTCCGCTGGCTGAAAAAGCCAGCAATGCTACATCGCCGCGAAACTTTTCCAGTTCAACCCGGCAGGCGGGGCACTCCTGTAAGTGCCCTTCCACTCGAAGGCGCTCGTCTCCCTCGAGTGTTCCCATCGCGTACAGCGCGAGGTCATCGGCGAATTGTTCGTGCCCATTCATCGATTGAATGCTTTGCGCAACGCGAGCAAACCGGCGCGGATACGCGTTTTGACGGTTCCGAGCGGCTCGCCCGTTTTTTCCGCAATCTCGGTATGCGTGAGTCCTTCAAAGAAGCTCAATTCCAAAGCAGATCGCTGCGGTGCCGGTATGCTTCCCAGCACCCCTCGAATTTTGTCCAGCGTACGGTTCCACTCGATACCGCGAACCATGTCGGGACCAATGCCGACGACCACATCCGTCATCTCAACTTCCGGACGGCGCTTGCGGAAGGAGTCGATTGCCCGGTTTCGCGCGATTACGGCGAGCCATCCCGGCAGGCTTCCACGGCTAACATCGAATCCGTCCGGATTACGCCAAAGTTGCATGAATATTTCCTGCAGAATGTCCTCCGCAGCCCCCGTATCGCCAAGAACACGCAGCGCAACCGAATAAACAATTCCGGAATAGCGCTCATACAACTGTGCCATGGCTCGCTCATCGCCGGAGCGAATCGCCGACACCAGCGTTACATCAGCCGGAACCACGTTGGGGGCAGCGCTCGACAAACCCTTATCTCGTCTCCTCAAAGTACGTCCAGTCACAATGAACGGATTGCGTTTCTTGAAGCGATTCCGTCCGAAGCGACGATGCGCCCCAACTCGAGAGCAGGACGCAACGCCCACACTGGCGTGGCGCGGAGCGAACCATCGTACCAGAACATCCGAACCCGACAGACACACTCGATCGGTCAATCGACGAGAGATTGTCTCAGGTCGCGCCGGCACGCTTCAATCGGGATAAGGGGACAGTTGCCTGTCCGCGCTCCCACCCGCCGGACATGCTCGGCACCCCAAAAAATAGGCACTCCTGTTTCAGGAGCGCCTGGCTCACATCCGACGGCGCTTAGTTTGGAATCACTAC
>CAZILJ010000060.1:0-1735 GCA_964539915.1 uncultured Acidobacteriaceae bacterium
GATTTCCAGGCGGCCGCGGAGAGCGCTTTCGGATCGACGCTGCGTTCTTCGAAATAGACGGCCGGGCCCTTCGCCTCACCCAGCGCGGGTTCCAGTTCGCCAAGAGAGGCGGGCGACAAATCAAGGGTGAACTGTCGCTCCTGGGGATGCTCCGAGGAAAGAAACACGATCGTCCCCTGATCCCGCAGATCGACGTGCACTCCAGATTCGAACTCTAGTTCCTTCGCAAACTCGGGATACATGCGTGCACTGGCCGTCGCCAGGGGTTGCAGCACTGCAGGCGTTTCCCAGCCGTTTTCGACGAGCATGCCTCCTGCGGCGTAGGACGCTTCGCGGCCAGGCTCCCCGCGCTCAACCACCAAAACTGTGCCGCCTCTTTTGCGAAGCGCGATGGAAAGCGAGAGGCCAATGATGCCTCCGCCAACAATGATTGTGTCCCAAGACCTCACTTCGGCATTGTAAAAGAGCGAGACCAGAAACGACGACGACGTCTGACATCATGCATCGGATGGCGGACTCGCCCGGTTTCGGCGGTCGGTTTGCAGATGACAGGAAGCGCGCGGCTGCATAAAATGGCTGGCATGAACAAGATCTTGAGGATTGGCGTTGCGCTGGCGTTGCTGGCGACCTCGAGCGCAGCTTTCGGGCAAAAAGATAAGGACAACGAGCCCACATCATTTATCTACTTCCTCGTAATCAAAGACGACAATGGCAAGCCCGTGCGGAACGCGGCGGTGATCATGCACGCTGTGGATTCCCGGGGCAAACAGCAACGCGGAGACATGGAGTTAAAGACGAATCCGGAAGGCAAGGCGGATTTTGACGGCATCCCGTACGGCATGCTCCGGGTTCAGGTGCTGGCCCAGGGATTTCAGACGTTTGGCGAAGACTACGATGTCCAGAAGGCAAAGACGGAGATCACGATCAAGCTGAAACGGCCGCAAGGTCAATATTCGGTGTATGACGATCACGCGAAGGACGCGAGCGCTCCGCCGAAACCAGAGGCCCCGCCTCCGGATCCAAACAAGAAGCCGAACTAACACCGGGCCCGCCGAGCCTCATTGGTTTTGGCAGAATCATGCGATGCGCACCGCTCGGTCACAGCTCCAGGCCATTCCGGGCAGCTTTTCTTCGCGACCTTTGCGTTGAAGTTTTTGACCGCCAAGCTCGTTAAGGTTTTCGCGAAGAACGCAAAGAAAATTTTTTGACGATTGAAGGATACCCATGGACTACTTACTGAAAACCGAACCCTCAACGTATTCCTTTGGGGATCTCGAGCGGGAGAAAACCACCATCTGGGATGGAGTTTCGAATCCCGTAGCTCTGAAGAATCTGCGCGGAATGAAGCCGGGAGATCGCCTGGTCATTTATCACACCGGCGATGAGAAGAGCGCGGTCGGGACGGCGGCCGTGGTTTCCGTGGATGCGTCCGACGCAAAAAATCCACAAGTGAAGATCAAAGTCGGTAAAGCGAATCCGAAGCCGGTGACACTGGCAGAGGCCAAGGCAAACAAATTATTCACCGAGTCTCCATTGACACGGCAGGGAAGACTGAGCGTGGTTCCGCTGACCGAGGCGCAGTTCAAGTTTCTGACAGGGGAGTGAAAAAAGGACCTGCCTGCGCCCTGACCGAAGTCAGGAGAACAAAGCCGGGATCAGGTGAGGTTTCCTTGCTCACACACTCGGCTAAGAACCTGCGAAACTTACGAAGCGCGAGCATCGCGTCGAATCAGCG
>CAZILJ010000061.1:0-1756 GCA_964539915.1 uncultured Acidobacteriaceae bacterium
CGAGTTCGGGGAGTTTCTTGGGGCCAAAGACAAGTAGCGCGATTCCGGCGATGATCATCAGATGCATGGGTTGAAACAAGCCTTCAAACATTGGATCCTCCTGTGTCGACTAGAGCGCACGAATTCGTTTTCCAGAGCGAAGCAGCAAATTGTCAGCTTTCAGAACTGTGGGCGCTGTAGCCGCCGGTTGGCGACACAGCGCCCGCCCAGGCACACCGCGTGAAACGCTCTCCCCCGAGTCGTTTTTCACACGAGCGCAGCGTGGACTAGAAACCGCGTTGTGCGGCGTCGGCCGCCGCTGCGATTGCCTTAAGCGCTTTCAGAAACCCAGGGGCCTGGCCAATGAAATGCCCTGAGTCGGTTAGAGCTTTCACCACCCCCATGGCGAATCCTTTTGGATTTGTCGGACGAATCACAGAACAATGCGGCAGACTGGGGCTGATGAATTCGGCGGCGATCCCGAAGATCAGGTTGGTTTGCAGTAATGGGTTCACCGTGAGATCGAAGTTCGGGAAGGTAACCCCGTTCGTGGGGTCGGTGAGCGGAGCGAGCGGCGGTTGGACGCTGTTGCCAGAGAAATCCACCCACTCCAGGAAGTGCATGACTTCGTCGCCGCCGATGCCGAGCAGGATTTTCAGCACTTCAACATTGGTGGCCTTCTGAGCGAGGACGGGGTAAAGGCTGGTGCCGGTCTGCTCAATCATGCCGAAGTGGAAAGCCGCGGTGTTGGCGATCGCCTGGACGTGGGGCTTGGGACCGAAATCATCATTGGTTCGCGGAATACCCGGAACGTGCACGAGGTGGAGCGCTTGCGGGAAGGTGGCGCCAAAGTCTGGATTCTTGGCACTGCGATAGCGGATGTACCAACTGGTGTCGACTGTCAGGTCCATGATGTTGGTGAGCCGCCCAATTTGATCGGCCCCGTCCGCCAGACTGCTTGGCAAAGTCCGGAAGGCATCAAAATCTACCGGCTCGACGCCTTTCGAAATCAGGTAGGCATTCAGAAATTCCTGGTGGCTTTGCTCATCCAGCGCATTGCTGGTGATGTACTGCGGCCCGTCGGAATCGAGATTCATGAAGGCCGCCTGATAGCTGTTCATCGGTGTGAACGGAACGGTCTCGACGGGGAGCTGCCCAGGAGTAAGACCACCCAGTTCGGAGTACTGCTGCCACAGGTCGGCCTCAATGAGTTCGGCCGCGGCGGCGAAGCGCAGCAGGGCGATGTCGCCCTTGGTGAGGGTTGAGGAATTGGCTTGCTGTGCGAAAGCAGGCATGCCCTTGGCCATGAGCCCGGCTCCAACGGCTGCCCCTGCGATTGCGCCTCTACGCAGAAAGGACCGGCGATTGACCGGGCGGCGAGAACGAATGTTCTCATCGGGGGATGAAGGTTGAGAGGTCTCCGGAATCGGAGCCGGAGAAGAGATTTTTTCGTTGCTCATAGTTCGACGCTCCAGAATTTTCGAATGACGTTAGCATCGAGGCAGGGACTTCGATAACAACGTGCGTAAAAGATTAGGACAGCGCGAACGGGGCCGTGTCACTGTGAGGTCACAGGGTTGTCAAAGGTTCATCGGCGGCGGGCGGAAAGTATGGTATTGGGAATCGCTCAAAGCACTGACGGCGATAGCAAGTTGCGTCATCGCCTCATTCATGGAGTTCGATCCAGCAATCCTGGTTCTCGCATTCGCAGTTACGGCGTTCCAGTCCACGCCATTCACCTTCGGGTTCTAGCCGGAGCATAAGGTACAGTCGCCAG
>CAZILJ010000062.1:0-6256 GCA_964539915.1 uncultured Acidobacteriaceae bacterium
AACGCTCAAGCGCTCAAAGGTATCGACGAGCGCATGCGCGAAACTGTGCAGCCCGTAACCGTGCTTCAGAATGCAGTCGCGCTCGACGTCGTTGAGCACCTCACGCACCCGTTCAGGAGAGAACTCGTGATGATTCAAAAACGAGATGAAGCGCGCGATGGCCCGCTCGAAGTAGACGTTGTTTTCCCAGAGCGTGTCGTCGGCGTCGATGAGAAGAGTTTGGGAAGACAAGCTTCTAGCCTTCAGCTCTTAGCTTTTCGCTCAAGCCGACAAAAGTTGCACGGTCGGCTCGAGCGGACATAAACGGTGTTCGGAGGATCGTAAGACCGGGGCGCTCACGAATGCTAAGAGCTAAGGCTGAGCGCTAAAAGCTTCTTTTCAGACCCAATCCACTCTTGCTTCGGGCCCGATGATCCCCGCCTTGTGGCCCATATCGAGCAGGCGGCGGACGGCTTCGCGGCCGTCCGGGCCGTAATCGAGGGTGCGCTCGTTCACATACATTCCGATAAATTTGTCCGCGGACTGCGTATCCAGATCGCGCGCGAATTGCATTGCGTAGGACAGGGCTTCCTCGCGGTGATCGAGTGCATACTGGATGCTCTCGCGCAATGCTGCCGAAACTGCCGACGTCAGTTCAGGGCCCAAGGCGCGACGGATCGCATTGCCTCCCAAGGGCAGAGGGAGCCCGGTCACCTTCTGCCACCACCTGCCTAGACCCACAATGCGGTGCAGACCAACTTTGTCGAAGGTCAACTGACCTTCGTGGATAATTAACCCCGCTTCATATTTTCCTTCCAGCACCTGCGGGATGATCTGGTCGAACGGTACCACCTCGGTCTCGACCCCGGGAGCGAACAGTTGCAAAGCCAGGTAAGCCGTCGTGAGCTTTCCGGGGACGGCAATTCTCTTGGTCTTGATTTCGCTCGCGGTGAACGCGCGCGGCGAGACGATCATGGGCCCGTAGCCCTCACCCACGCTCCCTCCGCAGGACATCAATGCGTATTTATCCTGCACGTACGGATAGGCGTGGAACGAGATCGCGCTGACGTCATAGACGCCTTCGCGAGCCTTCTGGTTCAGCGTTTCAATGTCGCAGAGCGTATGCCTGAAGCGCAGGCCCGCGGCGCGAACCTTGTTGGTGGCCAAGCCATAAAACATGAAGGCGTCATCGGAATCCGGGCTGTGGGCCACGGTAATCTCGCGGGCCTGTCCTAGGACGCTGCTGCCCGGCGCCTTGGCGGTTTCGAATACGGATGTCATGTTGTACTCCTCGGAATCTAGTGCTGGACTTGCGGGATTGAACCACGACGCCAGCGAGTGGCGATGGCGGCGGCAACCATCACTTTGATGACCTCAGCGGCCAGGAACCAGTAAAGGCCGAGATAGGCAGCTTTGGACAGCGAATGCGTGAATACGTAAAGCCAGCTCATCCCTCCGGCGAAAAGCAAGATCTCAGCCAGAAGTCCCGCCGTCGCTGCCCGCAAGAAGCTTTTCGTTCCGCGCTCAAAAGCATAGCCCGCCAGGAAGGCGACGAACGGGTAAACCATCAGAAATCCGCCGGTTGGCCCGAGCAATTGAGCCAGCCCGCCTGGACCGGTGGGATTGAACACCGGCAAGCCGACCGCGCCTTCGACCAGATAAAGCGCAAGCGCCGCGAACCCGCGCCGGCTGCCCAACAGTAAACCGACAACAAGGACGCCAAGGTTCTGCACCGTAAGCGGTACGGGCGTCAGCGGCATCAACGGAATTGTGATACGAGCACACAGCGCCACGACGAGACTTGCGCCCACCACCAGCGCAACCTGGCGCGATGCATCCAGTGCCCGGTCCTGGGGAGTAACGAGAGAATGAATTGCAGATTTTTCCATCACTGACCTCCAATTCGCACACCGACTTCAGCGTTCGATGCTGTCCGGCTGGCGCGGGCGTTCTACTTCGGTCAACGTTCCTTCGTGCGAGGAATGGGCTTTCTGCAGGTTCCGCCGCAAATGCATATACAGGGCGATGGCTACACACACTACAACCAGTGTGCTCCCTCCCAATATCAGAAACCACCAGATCATCCGCACAATCGATTAGGATAACAGATGAGCAGCTTCTAGCTTCTAGCTCTAGCTCCCGAGCCCTACCGAGCCCTACAGCCCATTACACCATTATCGAAGGCGGAAAAGCCGAAAATTAAGAAACCACAATCTGTGGCAAGGCGCCGGTGTGATCAGATGTTGGGAAATCGATTCGCGAGACTCCTGGCCATCCTGAACCAAGCAATCTATGCGCTCACCAGCAGTGCAATGGTCCTTCGAAACAACGAGCGCCGCTCAGGATGACGTGGCTTTGCTAAACGGGAGGAGCCAAGAGCACGGAAGCTACCCCTATCGCCCGACTCGCTTCTGGCGCAGCATCTCGACCCGCTTCAGCGTGAACTTCAGCCGTTCCCGGCCGAACTTGGACCCGGTAATGACCTTTTCGATGTTGCCAAACAGGTGCGGATCCTCCATTTTTTCTCTCAGCTCTCCGAGAAACGGATGCACCTTGGCAAGCAGAAAATACATTTCGCCGCTCACCGCAGGCTGCAGGAATAGCTCTTCGTTCAAGACTCCCTGGAGCACGAATGACGCGGCCATACTCCAGTAGCCTCCCACTTGCCGCAGCCAATTGTTTTCCGGCGAGCCCGTGTTCCCAGCAACTTTTGAAAAATCGTCGGCATTCTGCGGCCAGAATTCGCCGATCCACCAGCTGCGCGCCTTTCGCATTTCGGGTTCGCGGCGCAGATCGTAGAGTTGCAGAATCAATTGAGCATCGGCGGTAGTCGCCTTCTTGGACATGAAACCACCTCAAGATTGGAATTTGGAACCTGTGCAGACCCGGATTCTACGCCGTAGTCGCCGCCGCTTCCGTCGGCGGGGCCGCCCGCTCGAAATCGCATTCCTTATTGGGGCATGCGATCACCGGCCCGGCTTTTAGGAATTTCTCAACAAGATATTCGCTGCCACAACTCGGGCACTTCTCGGGAATCGGCTTGTGCGCTGAGGTGAACTTACAATTCGGATAGTTCCCACAGCCATAGAACGTATTCCCCTTGCGAGCGCGCTTTTCAACCAGTTCGCCATCTTTGCACTCGGGACACTTCACCCCGATGAAGTTCTGTTTCACGTACTTGCATTCGGGATAGCCGCTGCAGGTGGTGAACTCGCCATAGCGCCCGTGGCGAATCATCATGTTGCGCCCGCACTTCGGACAGACTTCGTCCAGTGGAATGTCGGGGACTTTCTTGCCCTGATCGAGACGCCGCGTGGTCTTGCAATCGGGATATCCCGTGCACGCCATGAACTGCCCGAAGCGCCCGCGCTTCAGCACCATCACTCGCCCGCAGTTTTCGCAGTATTCCTCCTGCGTAGTCTCCTGCACGTCGGCCGAATCAAGATCAGGCAAGTTAATCGGATTCTCTTTGGTGAAGGTACAGGTGTTTGGATCTTCCTTATCGTAGGTGCTGCAAGCATAAAAGGACCCGTGCCGGCCCCATTTAATCACCAGCGGCGCCCCACATTTTTCGCACTTTTCGTCGGTGGGCTTCTCCATCCGCTTGATGTTCTCCATATGCTTTTCGGCATATTTGAGATCTTTCTGAAACTTTTTGTAGAACTCGCCAAGGGTGTCGGTCCAGGTCTCCTTGCCCTCTTCGATTTGATCCAGTTCTTCTTCCAGATGCGCCGTGTACTGCACGTCGAAAATATCGCGGAAGTTTTCGACCAGCAGATCGGTCACGACCAGACCAATCTCCGTCGGGGAGAACTTTCCGCCCACCTTCTGCACGTATTGCCGCTCCTGAATGGTGGAGAGAATGGCAGCGTAGGTCGACGGCCGGCCGATGCCGCGCTCTTCGAGCTCCTTCACTAATGACGCTTCGTTGTAGCGCGGTGGCGGCTCGGTGAAGTGCTGTTCCGGCTTCAATTCCTTGAGCGTAAGTTTCTGTCCGGCTTCGAGCGCGGGCAGTTTGTGTTTCAGTTCCTCGTCTTCTTCGTCCTTGCCTTCCTTCGATTCTTCGTAGACTCGCAGAAATCCGTCGAACTTGAGAACAGATCCGGTCACGCGGAACCAGAACACGTCTTTGCCATTTTTCGCATCGATGTCGACCGTAGTCTGATCGAAGACCGCAGGATTGATCTGCGAAGCCACGAAGCGCTGCCAGATCAACTTATAGACTTTGAACTCATCTTCTTTTAAGTGCTGCTTGATCTGGTCCGGATGGCGCATCGCCGCAGTCGGACGAATCGCCTCGTGCGCTCCCTGCGAGTCTTTCTTCTCTTTGAACGTGTTGGGCGCCTCGGGCAGGTAGGTGGGCCCGTATTCCTTGCCCACGTATTCGCGCACTTCCTGGATCGCCTCGGGCGCGACTCGGGTGGAATCGGTGCGCATGTAGGTGATCAGACCGACCAATCCTTCTTCGCCGAGTTCCACGCCTTCGTACAGGCGCTGCGCAATCATCATGGTGCGCTTCACACTGAAACGAAGCTTGCGCGAGGAATCTTGTTGCAACTTGCTGGTGGTAAAGGGAGGCGCGGCGTTGCGGCGACGCTCTTTCTTGTCGACCGACCGCACGACCCAGCCGGCCTTTTCCAGCGCGGCCCGGATCTTTTCCGCATCTTCTCCGTTTGTAACTTCAATCTTCTCTTCGCCCTTGCCCACAAAGCGGGCGTCGAACGAAGGCGGCTTGCTGGCCGCGAGGTGCGCGTCGATCGTCCAATATTCTTTCTTCTCGAACGCCTTGATTTCGCGTTCGCGTTCAACAATCAGACGCAGCGCAACCGTCTGCACGCGTCCCGCGGACAGGCCGCGACGCACTTTGTCCCAGAGCAGAGGAGAAACCTGATACCCCACGAGCCTGTCGAGCACTCGCCGAGCCTGTTGCGCGTCCACCAGGTTCTGATCGATGGCACGCGGATGTTCGAAAGCCGCCTGCACCGCACGCTTGGTGATTTCGTTAAACGTAACGCGCTGAATGCGGGGCGGAGGTCCCACCTCGCCCTTCTTCAGCTTCTTGGGTTTCTTCGCTTTCTTGCCATCTCCCCGGAGTTCGAACGCCAGGTGGGCGGCGATGGCCTCGCCCTCGCGATCCGGGTCAGGCGCCAGATAAATGGAATCGGCCGCGGCCGCCAGCTGTTTCAGCCGGGCCACAACCTTTTCTTTTCCCGGGATGACAACGTAATCCGTCTCGAAGTCGTTCTTGATATCCACACCCAGAGTGCTCTTGGGAAGATCCTTCACGTGGCCGAGCGAAGCCTCGACAGTGAAGTCCTTCCCCAGATACTTCTGGATGGTTTTCGCCTTGGCTGGCGATTCGACGATGACTAAACCTTTTGACAATGTATCCTCAATTTCCGTAGTGTCCGTTTTCGAAGCTAGCACGAATGGGCAGAAAGCAACAAGTTACCGGTCGAAAGCTTCCAGCTTCTAGCTGCTAGCTTCTAGCCAAAACCGGTCGCTCGAGACGCTGAACGAACGACGTCGGCACGCGCTGAACTTGCAGAATCTTGGCCTCCAATGCCTTGCGCTCGTCAACCACCAGGAATTGAAGATCCCGTGCCCACAGCAGGTGATATTCCAGTTCGCTCGCTGAGCGCAGGCGCTCGCAATTTCATCGATGTGCGTCGCTTCGTCGGCCTTCAACAGGCTCAGGATTCGCTTTTCGAGAGGAGGGAGCCCCTGGGTCTCGGAATAGAGATGCGGAGGAATTGTCCGCGGATTCAGGCGAGGTGGGCGGAGTCAAAGTAAGTCATAAGTTCTGTTGGAAGTTCTTCCCCTACGTCTTCCCAGGTCGCCACCAGCACGGCGCCTTGTTGGATGAGGGTGTGCGGTCCCCAGGAATTTCTGTTGGTGACGTTGCCGGGCACCGCAAACAGGTCGCGATTTTGTTCGAGCGCACAGCCTGCGGTGATGCGCGTGGCGGATATTCCGCGGCTTCGACGACCACTACGCCCACCGACATTCCGCGGATGATCCGGTTACGGATGGGAAAGTTCTGCGAAGGGGCAAATGTTCCCCGGGGAAACTCAGAGATCAGAGCGCTGCCAACTGCCAGAATCTGCTCCGAGAGCGGCGAATTTTCTTGGCGATAAATCACGTCGACTCCCGTGCCAAAAACCCCGACCGTCTTGCCTTTGGCGGAGATGGCGCCACCATGGCTCGCGGTGTCGACACCACCGGCCAACCCACTCATCACGAATACTAATATTAATGATGACCAATCCTTGGGCGG
>CAZILJ010000063.1:0-3670 GCA_964539915.1 uncultured Acidobacteriaceae bacterium
TCTACATCGAAGCCGCCCCAGAGAAGGTCTTTGAGTTTTTGACGGACCCGGCAAAAATGGTGCGCTGGATGGGACTCGAGGCAGAACTTGAACCCAAGCCAGGCGGTAAGTATCGGCTGGATCCTAACGGGCGCGACGTGATTCAGGGCACCTATCTGGAGGTGGTACCGAACTCCAAGATTGTTTTTACATGGGGGTGGGATCAGCCTGGCCATCGGGTTCCTGCAGGTTCTACAACTGTTGAAATCCACTTAGAAGCCAAGGGCACTGGAACTTGGCTGCGCTTGACCCATCGAGAATTACCACACGAGGCTCGCGATACTCACGAGATGGGCTGGGGCCACTATCTGTCGCGGTTGAAGATCACTGCAGAGGGGGGCGATGCTGGGCGCGATCCCTTCGCGGACCCCAGCGTTCGTCATGGCTAGAATTGCGGCGCTCATGCTATGTCTGGGATGCGAGAAATTAGGACACAAAACAGTTGCGCCTTGTCTCGTTGTGAATCAAGGAAAATCGCTCTCCCTAAGTTGAATAACGGAGCTAATCGATGACACTGAAAAACGCGGAGGTCGTAGTATTAGCCACAGCCACGGCGAAGCCTTGGAAGGAAGCCGAACTTGAACGAGCATTGCGCGACGTAGCTGGTCCTACTCGGGCGCAGGGCGGCTGCCTGCAGTTCGAGCTTTATCGGTCCGCACAAGATCCTGCGACGATCACCGCCTTCGAGCGCTGGTCCTCAGAGGAGGACCATGCGCGCCATATCCATGGCGAGCACGTAAAGACGCTCATCGCGCGATTCGATGGGATTCTTGCCGCACCGCCCGAGGTAGTACCCATGAAACCGCTCTCGAAGGAGTGATGGCAAGAAGTCCTAGGTCGGCGGGCAGCCAGAGAACACGCCATAGAATAGGGCCGCCTGAAGCAACGAGGAAGAGCGGTGTTGGGGTACAAGATGCTTACTACATGGCCATCCTGAAGTGACTTCTTGAACTGGAGAATCAAATGTTCGATATATTGCATCGCGTTGGAGTCAAATCAACACCCTACAAGGTTTTTGGGGTACTGACGGAGGAGAAGGGTCTCGCGGGCTGGTGGTCAAGGAGCGTCACGGCCTTGCCCGTGGTCGGGACCGTTGATAAATTCCGGTTCGGTGATCGGGGTTTTAACGATATGAAGGTTCTGGAACTGGTCCCCGGCAGGCGCGTCAAATGGCAATGCGTGGACGGCGCCGCGGAATGGATTGGCACCGAGCTGACCTTCGACTTGAAGCAGGAAGCCGGCGCCACGGTCGTGCTGTTCGCGCAACGCGGTTGGAAAGAACAAGTAGAGTTCATGCACTATTGCAGCACCAAATGGGCCACGTACCTGCTCAGCCTCAAATCCCTTTGTGAAACTGGCCAAGGTACTCCGTACCCGGATGATGTGGACATAGGCTAGTCTGAGGCACGCCAGTTCGGCTTGGCTGTTCCAGTGACAAATGCTTACGGACCCGAGGAGACGAGTTGACCGATCACGACCCTCTTTTCAAAGAAATTTACATCAAAGCGCGTCCAGAGCAGGTGTTCAGTTTTCTGAGCGAGCATGACAAATTTCTGCGCTGGATGGGGCGGGCCCTGGACATCGATGCCCGGCCAGGTGGAATATTTCGTCTCGACCCGAATGGCAAGGAGATCATCCGTGGCGAATTCCTCGAAGTCGATCCGCCTCACAGGATCGTGTTTAGCTGGGGGTTTGAGGTCGGAGACATGGACGTGCCCTCAGGTTCCACCGTCGTGGAGATTACCCTGACGCCCGACGGCGACGGAACGATCCTCCGCCTGACGCACCGCGATCTTCCGCGCGAAGGGGATGTCCAACCGCGGCATGAAGCCGGCTGGATTCATCACCTGGGCCGTCTGCAGATAGTCGCCGAGGGTGGCGATCCAGGCGTTGACCCCTGCCAGGCGCAGGGGGCTAATGTTGCGCAGAAGAATTAGGATGGCCGCTCGTGCCACGGGCCGTGAACAGCAAGTTTCTTAGTTCTATCGGAGGCAAGAAAAAATGAAGGCAGTGGTAAACAAGCACAAAGTTGTTTCTGAAGCTGAATGGCTGAAGGCGCGCGGGAAACTTCTCCTCAAGGAAAAGGAGTTCACTCGCCTGCAGGATGAGCTCAATTTAGAGCGACGCAGCCTCCCCTGGGTCAAAGTCGCCAAGGAGTACTTGTTCGAAGGGCCCAAGGGCAAACAGAAGCTTGCCGACTTATTTGAAGGACGCAGTCAACTCATTATCTATCACTTCATGTTCGGGCCGAACGACAAGGCAGGATGCCCACACTGCTCGCTAAGGGCCGACGGCTTCAACGGCATTAATGTGCATCTAAAGTATCACGACGTGACCATGATCTGCGTTTCACGCGCGCCCTACGAGAAACTGGCTGCCTATAAAAAACGGATGGGCTGGGGTTTCCCGTGGGTTTCCTCCGGTGGCACAGATTTCAACTTCGACTATCATGTGTCTTTTACGCCGCAAGAAACGTCTGCGAAAAAAGCCTTTTTCAACTACGCCATGCAAGATCCAGGGCATTCTGAACGAGAAGGCCACAGCGTGTTCTATAAGGATGAAGGCGGTAACGTTTTTCACAGCTATTCGTGTTACACGCGCGGCAACGAAATATTCAACATCCATTATCACTATCTGGATCTGACTCCAAAAGGCCGGGACGAGAATGGCCGCGGGCCATTCTGGGTACGACGGCACGATGAATACGATCAATAGCTATCGCGTTGGGCTGAAGCGTGACTGGGCATTTCGCATCGCCAGCGCGGCGACGACGATCTACGGCGACAGGTCCATTTCCGGCGGCATGGCCATGTCGGGTGGCTGGACGATGTCGATGGCCTGGATGAGGATGCAAGATCAGAGCTGGCTCGCAGCGATCTTCTCATTCATGGGAATGTGGGTTGTGATGATGGCCGCTATGATGCTGCCCGCGCTCGTACCGGCGCGGTTGCGCTACCGAGCTTCACTTCGCGTGCCGGGGACGGTTCACCTGAATGCCCCAACAGCGCTGGCGGGCGCAGGGTACTTTTTCGTATGGGCCCTTTTGGGGGCGGTGGTCTACCCGGTGGGTGTTATCGTAACGAACGCCGAGATGCACTGGTCCACGCTTGCCCGCTCCGTCCCGGTCATAACCGGCGCCGTCCTTTTGTTCGCCGGAGGTCTTCAGCTCACGGCATGGAAGGCGCGCCAGCTATGCCGCTGCCGGGACGAAGCAAATTGCGTAAGCATGCTGTTCGCAGACGCTCGCACCGCATGGCGCCACGGTCTCCGGCTTGGCATGCACTGCCTTTTGTGCTGCCTCGGATTAATGATGGCCCTGCTGGTAACCGGCGTGATGAATTTGAGCGCCATGGCCCTCATCACCATTGCCATCACCGTGGAGCGGCTGGCTCCGTCGCCAACGCTTGTCGCCCGCGCGGCAGGTGTTGTCATGATCGTGGCCGGAGTTTTGGTGATTGCCCAGGGCGCTTCGCATGCCTGGAGCTTGTAGCTGGGAGAATGACTGATTGAGATACAGACTGTTGGGCAATAGTGGGCTTCGCGTATCCGAGATGTGCCTGGGCACAATGACCTTCGGTGAAGACTGGGGTTGGGGCACGGCGAAGGCCGATAGCCGAAGGATCTATGAGGC
>CAZILJ010000064.1:0-7007 GCA_964539915.1 uncultured Acidobacteriaceae bacterium
CGACCTTCCTTCAAAGCAGGCCCATGTCCGTTAAGAAACAAGCATAAATCTGGGGAGTGGAACGCATGCCGTGGGCAGACGCTCCGTGCCCGCATTTCGGGCACACAGGTTCGCGGTGTGTGTCGGCACGTATTTCGCCCGCTTGGGATTTCGCGCCGGCCACACGCGGCCCAGCTGAGGTCAAAACCGGACACTGAGGGGTCTGGGCTGGGGCAGGGAGCATTTTGCCGTCGGTGTATACCTCCCGTCAAACCGTCAAACGGGCGGAGGCGTAGGGAATAAGCCTCGGACGGCACAAGGTCCTAGTTCCCGAGTATTCCCTTCTTCAGATCCGCATTGGGGTGGGTTCGGTCCGGGCCACACCGAAAACAGCACGCATGCAGAAACCGGCCCGCGATGGTCAGCTTCGCTTTCCCGTTGATGGCAAAAGTCGTGCCCGTACCCGGGATGTATATTGAAGACCATCTGGTCGCCACTTACGGGTTCAAGCGCGCCCGAGAACCGGTCGCGGACTGCTTCATCGTCTTCCGGGCACCCGGCGTGTTGTCATTGAACGAGTCGTCGAATGCATTCGCGATCCGGCCCTTGCTAACCCCGTGCAAGAATTGCGTGACGATCTGCTTCGGCGCGTAGGCTTGGACAATAGCATCGGGGTCTGACGACTTCTGCTCGAGGTCAGTCCCACGACATACACCTTGATCATGCACTTCTCGTTCGCAGTCCCAGACCGTTGAGCGACAGGTTTGAGACGAGCGAGGAAATGCTGACACGGTGCGTTTACAAACTGGATGTGCAGCAGAGCGACTTACTTCTTCTTGTTCATCTTGCGTGAGATCTCTTCAAAGATCTTCGGGCGCATGTCGGCGAGGACGCTATCGACGATGCTCGCAATAGCTGCAGGATCGGACTCCGCTTCTCCGGATGCTTCCTCGGGAGTGTTTTCAGCGCCAGCGGCAACGGCCATGGCGGCGGTACCTTCTGAAGTCATATTTTCCGCGACGTTATGGGTGCGGGTGGGATTGCCAGAGTCGCGAATTTGCCGCCAACTTGCCCACGCGGCAGCGGTTGTCGCCGCTGCGTCGGATTCGTGTTTTGGCATCGCTTTGCCTTCAGCCGGTTCGCTTGCCGGAACCGGCGCTAGATCTGAAGACATCGGGCCTGCGGAAGATCCTTCCGCGGAAACTTCCTGAACGAAAGCAGGCGCCACAGGGGCGCTTGGCTCCTCATTCCTCGCAGGTTCTTCGTGCTGGTGTTCCTGGTTTGCCAGATCGTCGCTTTTCGACTCTTTCAGCTCTTCACGCCAGGATTCCGATTCTGCGCCTTTGGTTGGTTCAATCGCAGCTTCTGGCTGCGGTTCCACCGCTGTTCCAGCAGTTGCTTCCACAGGCTGAGGCGCCTCAGGTGCATGCTGGGCAGCTGCTTCGACTGTGTTCACGGGACCAGACTCAAGACCTGTAGAAACTGCCGACTCTCCAACATACACTTCCGATACCATTTCAAGTTCTTGCACTGCTGCTCGGATGATTTCGGTCGAAGGGTGTACCAGTGCGCTCAGTGTCTGGGCCGCTTCCGGTACGGTCATCGTAGACGTCGGAACGGCTGCTTCTGTAAGAGGGGCACCCACCGGAGTCGGGGTTTCGGTTGCGGCAGTGACCTCAGCCGGTTGCGACTGGAATTCCGGAATTTGTGGGTCTGATGTCGCGTGAGCGTTTTCGGCCGCAGCGAAGGCTGCATAAGCCTTCCGCATTTCGTGTTCGAGAGAGAGTGCAGCTTCGTCCGCGTCGAGCGCAACCGAAACAGCTGTCCAACGCGTACCGTGGCCGTACGATCCTGCACCTGCCGCCACTGCCATGGTTGCCGGTTCATTCGCGGTATGGTCGGGCGTTTCGTGTGTCGGGGATCCATTCTCTAAAGTCGCGCTGGGCGAAGCGGCGATGCCCGGCTCCCGGCCGACCGTCGCAGCGATCGCGTCCGAAGGAGTCGATGGGGCGATGCTGGCCGCTTCGACTGCGCCGGATTTATCGTCAGGCGTGCCAGTTTTTTCTTCGAATTTCTCTTCTGCCTTCGCTTCGATCTTCTCCCCGACAGTCTCTTCGATTTTGGCTTCGGAGTCTTGCGGAGCAAAAGTGGCTGTCGGCGTTTCTGACGTGACTTCTTGCGGAAGTGGGGCAGCAGGGTACGTCTGTCGCTCAGTGCTGGCCTCGATCGGGACAGACTCTTCGAACCTGCTGTCCCCTATCTTTCCCTTCATTCGGGCCGCAGCGGCTGCCAAGGCTGCTATCTCCTCGGGAGTTACATCTTTCGGTAAGCCTTCAGCCGCAAGTGCTCCAAGGTCGACCTTGGCCTCGTCCACCTTCGCGGCGCGAGTCTTTTCCGCAAGTTTCTGGTCGGCAAAGCTCGCTTCTTTCTTTGCGAAGTTGTAAGCGTCTTGGTCGTCTGCGTCCTCTTCCGCCACCTTCTCTTTTTTCTTCGCGGGGAACGCGATCCGGTTCTTCCATCCCGTATCCTCTTCGACTGCGACGGCCTTGTCGTAACGCCCTTCCTCAATGGCTGTGCTGACCCGGGCAAAGCGTCCCGGCTTAGAAGTCTCTTGACGCGGCACAATCTTGTCTTCAAGCTTGCTGAGCGCGCTTAGTAACTCACTGGCTTCAAAGGGTTTAACGATGAATCCGTCGGCGCGCACGCGCTTGGCTTCTTCCGGCTTAAATGGCTCCAACTTGCCGACGGTTAGCAGGACCGGGTATCGCGAGGTTTCCTGAGACTCTTTGAGACGCTGGCACACCTCAAGCCCGCTGTAACCAGGCATATAGACATCCAACACAATAAGGTCGGGTTTCAGTTCTGCGATTTTCTTCAGCGCGGCCGAACCGTTATTGACGGTAATGACCTCGTACCCCGCATCGGCGAGGATCTTCCGCCCCATATTCTGAGCGGTCACGCTGTCATCGGCGAGCAATATCTTCCTGGCCAAGTTTTTCCTCGAATGAGGGGAGATAACGCGAAGGTAACCCGAGACACCGCCTAAGTCAATGATGCAGAAGGGAAGTAACCGGTTACCAGCGGTCAGCACCTTGTGCGTTAGAACCAGGAATCGAGGTGCGAGGATCTTGTGCCGAGCCCACGCCTGTCAGTTTTCCTGAACGCTGAGCCGGTGATTTTGAGAGCTGCCTCAGAACGGAACGATCTTCTTCAGCCCTTTCTTTTTCTTCTTCTTGCTGCTGGAGAGATCTGCGTCGCTCGCCGGTGTCGAATCGCCTGCGCTCGCAATGGCGGACGACGACTGTCCCGACTGTATCTCGTTCACCTGCGGTGGCGGAGGGAGTGCCTGATCTCCAACAGTATCGTTCGGCTTCAATTCGTTTGGGTCGGGAGGAGCATTCGGCTTCAACTCATTGGGATCGGCCGCGCCCGGAGGAGTAATCGCGGTCGCAGCACGTCCAAATGGCGATCCGCCGCCAGGAGTGGCACTGTCAGGCGGAGCCACCGTATCAGCAGCAGGCTGCTCGGGCTTCACGATTTCCACCCCCACGCTCGTCGTGCCCTTGTCGGGCACGCCCATGGCTGAGAGCGTCTCGCCACGGATGATTCCGCTCGCTGCCACTGCCTGGGGATCGGCTAACGACGGATCGCCTTTCTTGGCCGCGCTGGCGACATCCGGTCCTTTCTTGATGAGTCCCATCATTCTTTGTATTGCGGTGGACTCGCTGCGGCTTTCCATCTCGGCCCTGTTTTGTGCTACAGCTGCCTTGGTGGGCCTGGGAATCGGCTGGTGCAAAGCGGTCAGGCGTTTCCGCGCATCATCGGAACGATCCATCAACGGATAGCGCGTAACGATCTTTGAATATTCCTCGGTAGCATTCTTGGTTAACTGACCGATGTAGCGAGCCTTAACCGCTTCCGTCGCGCAACCGCGCGGCATCCCATGTTCGTCGCAACTTGGCGCAGTTCGCAGACGCGTAATTTGTCCTTCGTAATCCTGCCCCAGCAGATAGAGCGCTTCATCGGCGCGGCTGTATAGCGGGTACTTGTCGACCAGCGACTGCAAGCGCGCAATCGACGCCGGGTAGGACTCGCGTAAGTAGTAAAAACGTCCAATTTCAAACTCACGTTCGCCCAACACTTCCTGTACTTCCAGCAGGCGCTGCTTGGCCTCGGGTACAAGCTTGCTGTCCGGGTACTGCAGGATCATCTTGCGGTACTCGTCTTCGGCGCGTTTGGCGTGGGTATAGTCGCGGTCGGCTTTTTCCATCTGCTGGTAATGGATGTTGGCGATCTTCAACTGCGCTTCGGCCGCTTCCGGCATGTTGGGGAAGAAGATCTCGAAATCGCTGTACTCCTGCTCGGCCTGCGCCAGAGCAGCCGTTCCGCCTTCCGCGTACCAGGAGTCGCCGACCGCCAGTTTGGCGCGCGCGATGTACTCCGAATCCGGATAGGTGTTGATTAAAGTCTGCAGCGTCAGGCGCGCCACGTCGAAGCGATTGTGTTTCATCGCATCCATGGCCTTGTCGAACAGCACTTTGTCTGGCTGTTTCGACCCGAGATTGGCCAGCGGATTCACGGACTTTTTGTTCGTGCACGCGATGGTGATCAGCAGCAGCATGCTCAACACGACAACCAACGGAATT
Organism: uncultured Acidobacteriaceae bacterium; assembly: GCA_964539915.1. Classification (GTDB taxonomy): domain Bacteria; phylum Acidobacteriota; class Terriglobia; order Terriglobales; family Acidobacteriaceae; genus Sulfotelmatobacter. Next base: position 4,626 of record CAZILJ010000064.1, read on the forward strand.
CGACGTGACATAACACCTCGGGCGTAGCAATGAACTGTGTGGGACCAGGCCTTTGACCCGGTCGTGTCGAGCGCAAGCTCGACTGTTTTTTCTACGGCTGGCTCGAGCAACTGCCCTTCGTAGCCGCGCGTCGTTCCGATCGGCCGGACATTACTCCGGCCTAATCGGGTCTGAAATCCGGTCTCAAAAAACCAAAACTGCCTTACTAAACTCTCTGCATCGCAGCTTCGGTCGCTACTTTCAACAAGGCCTGCGCATTCTGTCTTGGATCACCATTCCCGAACACGGCGTTGCCCGCCACAAGAATTTCTGCGCCGGCCCTCACCACATCGGCAACGGTCTCCAGCGCCACACCGCCATCCACCTCGATCCGGTAATGCCGACCGCGCTGGCTACGAATCTCGGCTAACTGCCTCATTTTGTGCAGTGTAGCCGGAATAAACTTCTGAGCTCCGAATCCCGGATTGACCGACATCACCAGCACGTAGTCGACAATGTCGAGCACTTCCGACAGCGTATCGACTGGCGTCGCCGGATTAATCACTACACCGGCCAGACAATTGTGACTCTTGATCAGATGCAGCGTGCGATTGAGATGGCGGCACGCTTCCTGATGGACGGAAATCCAGTCAATGCCCGCATCGGCGAATGCGGGGATAAACTCGTCGGGATTCTCGATCATCATATGGCAATCCAGTGGCAACTTTGTCGCCCTGCGCAGCGACTTCACCACCGGCGGTCCAATCGTGAGGTTTGGAACGAAGTGACCATCCATAATATCGACGTGGATGACACTCGCGCCACCTTCCGCCGCGGCGCGCACCTGGTCGCCCAGACGGGCAAAATCAGCCGAAAGAATCGAAGCTGCGAGCTCGATCAAACGTGGACTCTCAGAACCTGAACTCAGAATCGGAAGATCGGTGTTCCGCAATAACGCTTGTGGAAATTCTAACACGCGGAAACCCACGCCGGGCGTCGAGTTCAGTGTGGCGCGGGCGCCCCCGCCCGCGAAAGGCCGGCGACGATATGATTCGAGGCGAGGAAAGGGCGAACTCCGATCGCGAATTCCGGCAGAGCTCTCATGCTACGCTCTTCCGGCGTGTCCTCGCTGATCCAACTCGCGCCGGCAGCCTACAGCTTAACCGCCGTATTCTTGTGGGGCGCCTCGGATTTCGCCGGCGGACTCGGGTCTCGCCGCGCTAACGCATTCGTGATCACCGCCTTCTCGCACGTCTCGGCTTTCGGGCTGATGTTCGCCATCGCGCTCGGACATCGTGGTGCATTCCCCTCGCGCGAAAGCATCGTCTGGGCAGTGCTCGCAGGGGCCTCCGGAGGGTTCTCCCTTGCAATCTTCTATCGCGCCCTGGCGTCTGGAAAAATGGGCGTGACCGCCCCCATCGCGGCGTTGGTGGGCGCGGCCATACCCACGCTCGTAGATATCGCTCTGGAAGGGGCACCCAGCAGGTGGATGATCGCGGGTTTCGTGATCGCCATCCTTGCCCTCTGGCTCATCACGCGCCCGGAAGAATCCGACGTGAAGGACTCTTCCGGCCGCCCCGCAGGTGTGGGTATGGCTGCGCTGGCCGGCGTCGGATTCGCGGGCTTCTATCTCTGCATTCATCAGGCGAGCGGCTCCCCGTTGTGGGTCGCCGCCATTTCCCGCATCGGTTCATTCACGGCCACTGCCGTAGCGGTTGTTCTGACGCGCGCACCGCTCAGGCTCGATCGCCCTCGTATTGCGCTAGGCATGCTGGCTGGATTCCTCGACGTCACCGCCACCGCCCTGTTCGTTTTCGCCAGCGAGCACGGGCGCCTGGATGAGGCCGTCGTCGTCACCTCGCTCTACCCAGCCGTTACCGTTCTGCTCGCGCGCCTGTTCCTCCAAGAGCACTTCAGCCGCTGGAAATTCATTGGCTTGCTGGCTGCGCTGGCGGCGGTGCCGATGATCGCAGCGGGCTAGGCCACGGATTTGCACGGACCATCAAAGGATTTCTCTGCGTGCTTCGCAAGGTTCGATCCGCGAGAATCCGCGTAAATCGGTGGCGCGATTTGTTAGCATCGCAGCGTGCCCCTACTCGAAATTCGTAACCTGACAAAGGTTTTTCCCCATGGCGAATCGCTGTTTGGCGGCTCGCACGGCGAAGTTCGCGCGGTCGACGATGTTTCTCTGGATATTTATGCGGGCGAGACGCTCGGGCTGGTTGGGGAATCCGGTTCTGGCAAGAGTACGCTGGGCCGACTCATTCTTCGTTTGATCGAGCCCACCTCTGGCAGCGTACGCCTGGAAGGCCGCAACCTGCTCTCGGCCAGCAAAAGCGAAATGCGCCGCTGGCGTCGCGACTTGCAGATTATTTTTCAGGACCCGTTCGCCTCGCTCGATCC
>CAZILJ010000065.1:0-6799 GCA_964539915.1 uncultured Acidobacteriaceae bacterium
GATTGGCGTGCACGAACGTCGCCAGCATGATGCTCGCTCGTGCCACCGCACGGCAACGCGAGATCGGCATCCGCCTCTCTCTCGGTGCCCTCCGCCGACGCCTGATCCGCCAACTTCTCAGCGAGAGCATTCTTCTCTCGATACCTTCGGCTATCCTGGGATTCATCATCTCGCGCGTCACGATCGATGCGTCCATCCGGGTGATGTTTGCCACCGTTCCGAAGGACATGCTCGAACTGATCCATGATGTGCCGCGCCCAGTCGACTGGCGGGTGATGGTTTTCATGGTCTTCGCTGCCCTCGCCTCAGCGTTGCTCTTCGGTCTCGCTCCCGCGCTCCAGTCAGGACGACGCCGCTGTCGAACCAGAGAGACGTTGGGACGACAAATCTTAGACTCAAGTCCGCGAGACGAACGCTGGTGCTATCGAATTACGTGCTGGTTCAGAACTGATTGTGTACTCCGATTCGTTGCTGGAACTTGCGTTCTGCGGCGAAGGCCACAGCCCTGCTCACGACTTCGGCCTCGGCGCGCAGCGGTCCGGTCGATCAGATCACGCTCGATCCGTTCGCGGGTGTGCATCGCACGAATCTCGCGATGAATGAGAGAATAATCAGTTTCCCTGGACTCGTCGAACGTCGTGTCATGTCGTGCGGCGCGTCCATGTCAACTTCGACATGTCAATTCCAAGGAGTGATCTCTTGATCAAAATAACCTCGCTTTACGAATATTTTCTTATATTCATTATTCTCGTGACCGTGTCGACAGCGCAGACCATCGAAGTCGATATCACTCCCGGACATTCCACAAATCACTTTCGGCCGAGTGAGACCCTTGGTGCGGGGATCGACCGCATTCCTCCAGAGGCTGTCGATAGCGGATTGACGGAACCAAATCTCGGCAGGGCGCTTGCCGCGGGCTGGCAGCCCGTTACCTATCGCAACAATACGGAACTTTCCATAGAGGCATGGCACTGGAACCCCCAAGGCACCTGGAGCGAACCAGATCAGAAAGGATACTTCATTGGCGCAGCGGTCCCAGGCGAGCCGATTCGCTATTCGTATGGATATTCGCTTCCGCATCGTGGTTTCACGCGGAACGATGGCACTCCGAACGCCGGGTTCTCCCGCATCACGGATGGCGATGAAAGTACCTACTGGAAGAGTAATCCTTATCTCACTCAGCGGTTCACGGGAGAGAGCGATTCGCTGCACCCGCAGTGGGTGGTGATCGATCTGGCACAGGTGGAGCAAGTCGATAGCATTCGCATCGTGTGGGCGGAGCCTTACGCGACGCGATTCTTGGTGCAACACTGGGCCGGCGATGATCCCATGCACGCGCCGACGAGAGGGATATGGCAGACCTATCCGCTGGGAGCCGTTGAGCACGGCCGCGGCGGATCAGAAATTCTTCGCCTGAGCTCCACGCCTCTTCCGGTTCGCTTTCTGCGCATATGGATGACGGAATCTTCGAATAGCTGTGGAACGCATGCTTCCGCTGATCCGCGTTCGTGCGTGGGTTATGCGATCCGTGAGATCTATGTGGGAACTGCCTCGGCAAACGGCGAGTTCCACGATCTGGTGCGGCATACGCCCGATCAGGAGCAAACCACGACCTATTGTTCTTCCGTCGATCCCTGGCATGAAGCTTCCGATCTGGGAACTACTCATCAAGCGCAACCGGGCTTTGATCTGTTCTTCACCAGCGGCGTTACGCGCGGTCTTCCGGCGATGATTCCGGTTGCGCTGGTCTACGACACACCGGAAAATGCCGCCGCCGAAATCGCCTATCTCGAAAAACGAGGGTATCCCATCTCTTACGTCGAGATGGGGGAGGAAGCGGACGGACAATATCTGGCTCCAGAGGACTATGGAGCACTTTATCTACAGTGGGCGACGGCGCTTCATCGCCTCGATCCAGCTCTTAAACTGGGTGGACCATCCTTTCAGGGCGTGAACCAGGACATTGAGGTCTGGCCTGATGGAAGCGGCAGAGTATCTTGGACCGGGCGTTTCATCGAATATCTCAAACGGCACGACCGGTTACGAGATCTGGCATTTTTCTCTTTCGAGCACTATCCCCTCGATCCCTGCAGAATTCCGTGGGCCAGTCTCTACGATGAACCCCAGCTCATCAACCACATTATGCAAGTCTGGCGCGATGACGGAGTTCCGGCGGACCTGCCGATGTTCATCACCGAGGGAAACATTTCTTCGGCCGCGAGCGAAACGTATATGGACATTTTCTCCGGGCTCTGGCTCGCCGATTACATCGGCTCATTCCTGAACGCGGGCGGTAACGCAGTCTACTATTTTCATTATTTGCCGCTGGTCATGGAACACGGTTGCAACGATTCGCCAGGAACGTTCGGCATGCTCACCGTCGACGCCGGGTACAAGATTCAGCAGCCTCTCGCGCAGTTTTTTACGGCGCAACTGATTAATCTTGAGTGGGTCGTCCCGGGCGCCAAGCCCCACGAAGTCTCTTCCGCCAGGAGCGACCTCGATGATGGCGCGGGACACGCGTTGGTGACTGCCTATGCCTTGAAACGGCCTGACGGCCAGTGGTCACTGCTCGTAGTGAATCGCGATCAACACAATGCGCACCGCGTGAAGATTGCGTTCAAAAATCAGCACGATGGAGCGAGCAGCAGATTTGACGGAACCATTGAGGTCTCGACGTTCGGAAAGGCGCAGTACCAGTGGCATCCCGGGCACACGCGCTTCGTGGGACACGCTGAATATCCGGCTCAACCTTCGGTGCAAGCGGAGAGTTTCGGAATGGCCGATCCGGACGGGCCGATTCTGCACGTCACCCAGAGCGTCAACGCCGATACGAACTACGAATTACCAGCCGCGTCGGTGATTGTGATTCGGGGCAACATTCGCTCCCGGTAGCTTCGGCCGGCAATCCAGGAAGAACTCTGGGGATGAACCCGCAAGGTGAAAGTGAAGCAGCTAGTCACGACGAGCCTGCTGAGTTTCTGCTGCGTGGTATGCCCAGAGGATAAGCGCTTTGACCTAGAAGAGCGCCATTTCGCTCTCATGGAAATCAGTGCCATACCAACCAAGGCTCGCTCGTAATCATTTTCTGGTCAGAAATTCTCGATCCGACCCATGCGTCTCTTCGGTCCACAACTTCGATCATAATTACTATTTCGGACTCCTCTCTGCACAGGAGCACTCTCGGACTGGATGTCCTAACTCCATCAAACATGACGCTGATCCGTCCCGGCCTGATCTTCACACTAGCCTTCGCGTAGCTAAGCTCTCCCGGGAAATCTAAAGGCAGTTGCGTGCTCGATGGCGGCGGCTCACTGGCAAGGACGGCGCGGCTGACGGTGAAATAGAAATTATCGATCCGAAACGTAAAACAATTCAAGGCTTCATTCAGCTATCCTTGCAAGCTTGTCTGCCTCCGGAAGCTTCATTCCGCGTTCGTACTCACCGAGTGTCGATAGCGTGCGGAGCGAGTGATTTGAAGCTATTCCGAAACGCATGAACTCTGAAATTCCGGGAAATGGGACAGAACTTCACCGTCTGTCCAGACTGCGACCATGTGCGATAATTTGCCTTCCTCCGTTATCTACAGTCGTGCAACTTTGCGAGGGCGGCATCGCACCGGGCAATTTCGTGTGCAATTTTGTCCGGTTGTGCGGCGTCCCATCGCGCGAGTGGTGCTTTCTGCTTCAGAAGCAGCCATGTATCCAAACTCTTTTGATACCAGGACCGAGCTTCGCGCCAACTCGCAATCCTCGAAGTTTCCGGGATGCCTTGCTGCACGGCTAAACGCGAGTAGGCTTCCCCCAACGCCGAACGGGCGTACGCTAGGTCTGGGGCCTTGTAATAAGTGTCGGCATGATCGGCGGCAGACAAATCCTCGAAAATCTGAAGGGCCTTACGAGCGGATTGAATGCCTTGGGCCGCCTTGCCTTCAGCGGCGAGAGCCGTACCGATGCTCATGTAGCATTTGCTGAGGTAGCGCATTGCCACCACGTCATGGGCGTCGGACGAAGTAAGTTTCTCGTAGCCCGCGAGCGATATCTGATAGTGGGGCAAAGCCTGCTCGGGAAGCCCCTTCTCTGCAAGGTAATATCCAATTCCGTACTCGGACTGCAAGAGAAATTGGCGCAGCGTGGCGTTCTGCGGGTCGGACTCTACCAGCCTAGCCATGGTGTCGCGAGCCTTGGTTTGAAGAAGAAGCGCCGCGTCCGGATCGCCCTGCAAGTATAAGGCCTCCGACATATAGTCATACGTGCCTGCAAGGTTGGTTTGCACTTGTGTTTGCAAAGCTGGACGACCGTCAGTGATGGCTTCGCGGATTGCGGCCGATTTACGGTAATATTCCAGCGAACTCGCTAGATTACCTAGGTCAGCGAGGCAGTCCGCCATCGCAAAATAGACTCCGGCCACGGCTTCTTTGGTTTGCGGGTTATCCTTCTCTTCTGCCGCTAACCGCTCGGCAATGGGATATGCGCGTTGAAGAGCCTCTAGCGCGGCGGGGAAATCGTTGGTTGCTCCGAGACTGAAACTGAGTTTCACGTACGTGTTGGCTAAAGCCACCTGATCGTCGGAGGAGCCGCGGTCTTTATCCTCCAACGCTGGATCCGCCAGCGCGAGCCGGAGGCGGAGGGCCTTGCGATAGCTTGCAATGGCTCCGGCGGTGTCGCCAAGATTTGCGAAGCGAGGATTCCCCTGGACGTCACCCACTCTTTCGTAAGCTGTGGCCAACTCGCGCTGGAGGTCTGGACGGTCGGCAGCCTCACGGGAGAGGCTATCGAGATATTTGAGTGCCCGATCCACGAGGAGCTTTCGCGCAACGGTCGATCCTGGCAGGTCCTGGATACTATCGTGAAGATCAAAAAGCAGCGAGTGGGCCAGCTCGCGCACGTCGTTGAATCGCTGCTCGGCGAGAATGCGCTGCCGGCGGGCGATGTGGGCCTCATGAAGAGTGATAGTGAATCCCACAAGCAAAGTAAGAACCACTACCACAGCTGTCACAACCCCCGCCGGGTGGCGAGTTATGAACTTCGACGCGCGATAGCCGAAAGTGTCGGTCCGCGCAAGAACCGGCAGACTCTCCAAATGGCGTCGGATGTCTCCAGCGAACTGTTCGACCGACGCATAACGCCGCTCCGGCTCTTTACGAAGCGCCATGAGCACGATATTGTCGAGATCCCCTCGCAGTCGTTTGCGCAACTTTTGCGGAGAGCCCTCTCGCAACGCACTGAGCGTTGGTGAAGTGATTTTCGCCGAAGCTGTCAGAATCTCACCGGCTTCAACTCGCTCTGCCGCCACGCTCGGTTTCTCCGGCTCAAGCCCGCATGTGGCTTGCGCAATTTCATGTGGCGCACATCCGGCGGCTTGATCGGGACGGCAGCCGGCAAGCAGTTCGTACAAGAGCTCCACAATCCGGTAGGACCCGATGTCGCCGTCCGATGCGGCTGTTCGCGGCCAAACCTTCTTCCACTTCTGAAAGCATGGCCGATGGATTGTTCAAAAGTTCAGGATCAGCTTCGCGTTCGATGGACAGAAGATTCTCCAGTTCCTCGCGCAGGAGACGATCTTCGCCACAGGCCTGGTCGAGATATGCGCACCGCTGCGAGGGATGGCTCTCCAGCGCTGTCGCCAGCAGACTTTTCACCTGCTGCCAGCGCTCCGGATTCATGCCGGCGCGCAGCGGCTCATTTCGCGCAGTAACTATATTCTTGCCGTCGCCCATTCGCGCTTCACCGTTGCGGGAGAGATTCCAAGTACGTGCGACGTGTCCTCGATGGAAAGCCCGCCGAAGAAGCGCAACTCTACAATTTGACTCTGCCGCGCAAGCATAGCCTCACCCGACAGGGCATCGTCCAGCGCCACCAAATCCAGCTCTTTTTTCTTGGGGAGAGCGATGGACTCATCCAGAGTCAGGGTGAGGGCCTCGCCGCCTCGCTTCGCGGCACCTCGGATGCGAGCGTGATCGACTAGGATTCCCCGCATTAGGCGCGCAGCAACGGCACAAAAATGAACCCGGTCCCGCCAATGAACCGAGCTGCGACCCACCAGCCGGAGATAAGCCTCATGAACCAGCGCGGTACTTTGCAGAGTGTGATCGCGGCGCCGTTCGGCCAGACACCCTCGCGCCACGCGACGCAGTTCTTCGTAGACGAGGGGAACCAACGCTTCCCGCGCCCCAGCTTCCCCCTGGCTCCATCGCGCGAGCAACGCAGTGACTTGGTTGGGCGAACTGGGACGCAAAACGATAACCTCCGTCGCTATCCGGGCCCTGTTCGCCGTAAACGCTATCTCGGTTTTGTCCGAAAGTCAATGCATTCCGGGCACTTAGGGCACTTAGCGGGAGCGAGCAATTCTAGGCGTACAAGCTGCAGCACACAGATAAAAAAGTCTCCTCTATTGTGAGCCAATTGCACCCGTTTTTTCCGGTTTGTCACAGGCTTCCTACGCGTTTCGAGCTACTCTCTAGGCTTCGAGTCGACGCAAGAACCGAATCGTGATTCTTAGAATTAAGGGCCGCGCGACACATGCTGCGAGTAAGTATCCTCGGGGTCTGCCAGAGGATACTTACTCGGAATGAATAAATAAGCGCCCAAGCATCTCCATCAGCCATTTCCAGCGCCGTACAGCATGTTGCCCTCTTAGGAACGGGAAACGCGGCGCTCCGGCTCCGCATAGAGCCCGAACTCCGCGATTCCCACCGGCTTGCCCCTTCCTCGTACGCTTAGGCGGACGCGCTCCGCTGAGGTCTGGCTCACCCGGTACACCATCATGGTGGGTGACTCGCCAGCAAGGGCCTCGTTCC
>CAZILJ010000066.1:0-6904 GCA_964539915.1 uncultured Acidobacteriaceae bacterium
GTATCCGGAAAGAGTATCGCCACCTTGAAAAGCCCGGAGTGCGGCAGCCGTTCGCGGAGGACCGCCTCTGCGAACTTGGGCGCTACGGGCAGAAAACCGGCGCAGGCTGGTACAAGTATGACGAGAACCGGCGTCCGATTCTCGATCCTGAAGTAGACGAACTGGTCCGCGGGTGGGCCCGCGAAGCCGGCATCGTGCAACGCACCATCTCATCCGAAGAGATCGTAGACCGCTGTGTCTATGCCCTGGTGAACGAGGGCGCTCGCATTCTTGAGGAAGGCATCGCATTGCGCGCGGGGGATATCGACATTATTTATCTGAATGGCTATGGATTTCCGGCCTACCGCGGCGGTCCGATGTGGTATGCGGATACCGTGGGTCTGGATAAGGTCTACCACCGCATCTCAGAATTTCATCAACAGCACGGCGAACTCTGGGAGCCTGCCCCTCTGCTGAAACGTTTAGCCGAACAGAGTAAAACCTTCGCCGAACTGAACCGGGAACAGGCCGTGATGGCGTGAGAGTAAGAGCACGATTGGTAGCGTTTGATTTTTCGCGGGAGAGGACATGCGAGAAGCGGTAGTGGTTGCCAGTTCACGGACCGCGCTGGCGAAATCGTTCCGGGGGTCGTTCAACATAACCCGCCCCGAAGATCTGGCAGCACATTGCATCAAAGACGTACTGCGCAGGGTGCCGCAGCTTGACGCGGTCGAAATCGACGATGTTGTGTTGGGGTGTGCGCAGCCGCACGGTCCGCAGAGTCACAACATCGCCCGCACCTCCGCTATGCTGGCTGGGCTCGCCACTTCGGTTGCGGGCACCACCATAAACCGGTTCTGCTCGTCGGGATTGCAGGCGATTGCTGTGGCCTCGCACCAGATCATCAGCGAGGGCGTGGAGGCGACGATTGGAGGCGGCGTTGAGAGTATCAGCATGACGCCGGCTGCCGGCAATCCTCATCCGGAACTGCAGAAACGGCTGCCCGGGTTGTACATGGTCATGGGTGATACCGCTGAAGTGGTTGCCAAGCGCTACAAGGTGAGCCGGGTGGCGCAGGACGAGTACGCACTGCTGAGCCAGCAGCGCACCACGCGCGCTCAGCGGGAGGGTTTTTTCGAGAGTGAGATCGCGCCCATGAAAGTCACGATGGCGCTCCTCGATAAGAAAACTGGCGAGAAGGCCGGGACGCGGGAGGTTTGCTGCGACCGCGATGAGTGCAATCGGCCCGATACTACGCTGGAAGGCCTGCTCGCGCTGAAACCTCACTTTGATCCGCACAGCGGCGAGGGCACAGTCACTGCCGGCAACTCCTCCCAACTTTCCGACGGGGCTTCGGCCACTCTGTTGATGTCGCGCCAGCGCGCTGATCAGCTGGGTGTGACCTACAAGCTGGTGTTTCGCGGTTTTCAAGTCGCAGGTTGCGATCCGGACGAAATGGGTATCGGTCCGGTCTTCGCCGTGCCTAAGCTGCTCAAGCGCACCGGCCTGAACATAGATGACATCGGCCTCTGGGAACTGAACGAGGCTTTTGCGGTGCAAGTGATCTACTGCCGCGATCGCTTGGGAATAGATCCGGAAAAGTTGAATGTGAATGGCGGGTCAGTCTCCATCGGTCATCCCTTTGGCATGACCGGTTCGCGCATGGTCGGAACCCTGGCCAACGAAATGGCGCGCCGGAAAGCGCGCTACGGCATCGTGACGATGTGCGTCGGCGGCGGGCAAGGTGCTGCCGGTCTGTTCGAAGCGGTTCATTAGTTTATCGATCCTACTTCTGAGGGAGGAATCAGCGATGAAAAACAGTGAAAAGGCGAACCAGCGGCCCGAGCGCCGCGCGTTTACTTCCAGACTCTTGCTTGGCGTGGCGGCTATCGGCGTCTTCACGCTAATCTCGGTGGCAAACGCCTCTGCCGACAACTCATCCCACCGCCGCTCGATTGCTTTCACCGAAAGTGGTCTCGTGATTGGCTCAACGGCGGGTGGGGTAAGTCAATTTCTCGGCATCCCCTACGCCGCTCCGCCGGTGGGAGCTCTGCGCTGGAGGCCTCCGAAGCGTTACGGATTCTTTCCCGGATTTGCCCTCCAAGCCACTCAATTCGGCAGTGCGTGCACGCAGCCTGGAGGGATTGGCAGCGAGAATTGCCTGTTCCTGAATGTCTTTAGGTCAGAGGAGGAATGGGGTGAAGGCGAGCGGCGTGGCTTGCCTGTGATGGTTTGGATTCATGGTGGCGGACTCATCGACGGAAGCAGTACCGCTTACAATCCCGAGCTACTCGTGAAAAAAGGGGTGATCGTCGTCACAATTAACTACCGCCTCGGTTATTTGGGATTCTTTGCTCAGTCCGCGATAGACGCCGAAGGCCATCTCAACGGCAACTACGGGTTGATGGATCAGCAATTCGCGCTCAAGTGGGTGCGCAAGAATATCGCGGGCTTTGGCGGCGATCCCCATCGAGTCACAATATTCGGCGAGTCGGCAGGCGGACAAAGCGTCTATGCCCAGCTCGCATCTCCCCTTGCAGCCGGCATGTTCCGTGGAGCGATCGCGGAGAGCGGATCGTATGCGGAATTCCAAAACTACTTTTCCAACGTCGTAACTCTGGCGCAGGGGGAAACGACGGGGAGCCAAAGCGTACCCTCGGGCGCCGCGATTGCGGATAGTGTCGGATGCACGAGCCAGACAGCTTCCTGCCTGCGTGCCGTGCCTGCCTCGACAATGATCGCGCAAGAACCGTTCCCCTTGTATCCGTTCGTGGACGGGAGACTGCTTACACAGACGATCAGTGCGGCATTTGCCAGCGGCGAATTCAATCAAGTGCCGGTGATTTCGGGTACCAATCACGATGAATATAGATTGTTTGTAGCTACGGGCTTCGACCTCGTGGGAAAACCAATACTGACTTCGGCGGAGTACGATACTGCTACCACTGCTCTGTGGGGACCAGCCCTGGGGCCGCCTGTCCTCGCCTCGTACCCATTTGCCAGTTACCCCTTCGGCGGTGAGGCATTGGGGGCCTCAGGCACTGATTGAGTCTTCAGCTGTCCGGCGCGTAATGCAGATCAGTCACTTTCGAAATTTGTGCCGACCTATACCTATGAGTTCAACGATGAGAACGCGCCCCCCGCGCAAGCTTTGTTTGGCGGATTATTGACCTTTCCTTTGGGCGCCTATCATAGCGCGGAGCTTCCATACCTGTTCCCGGGTGTCGATGTTTTCGGACTGCCGGTGACGCTTTCGAGCCAACAAATGCAGCTCTCCGATGCGATGGTCAGCTACTGGACGAAGTTCGCCAAAACGGGAGACCCAAATTCGTTTGAAGAACCGTTCTGGTCGCCGTACAGCGCGTCAAGCGACGAGTTCCAATCTTTGATACCACCGACGCCGGTGGTCGAGTCCAACTTTAACACTGGTCACCAGTGCTCCGCGTTTTGGGATACGTTCTGAAAGCGACAGCGCGGGGGCGCGCGGGACTCTTGGGGCCCCCGCGTCCTCTGGCGCGGACAACGGGGATCGGCTGATTCCCACAATCTTCTGGAGCAAAAGAACAAGCGTATATAAAACGATGCCGGCTATCACGCCAAACGAAGCCCAGGACGCCCCTGCTCTGACCAAGGCCGCAAACGCCCCGTTCTCACTTCGATACGCGTGGTACGTCGTGGGCGTTTTAACCCTTCTGTACGCCTTCTCATTCATCGACCGCCAGATTTTCAGTCTGCTGGTGGGCCCGCTTCGTCGCGACTTACACATCGGCGACACGCGGATCAGTTTGCTGATGGGGTTCAGCTTTGCACTGTTCTATACGTTCTTCGGGATTCCTCTTGGCCGTCTGGCCGATATTTACAGCCGAAGGCTCATCATCGCGGCCGGACTGGTGCTCTGGAGCGGGTTCACAGCCAGTTGCGGCTTGGCAACAACTTTCGAAGCAATGCTTTTGTTGCGCATGGGCGTGGGCGTCGGAGAGGCGGCGCTCTCCCCTGCTGCCTACTCGCTGATCACCGATTATTTTCCTCGAGATCGACTGGCAACAGCCGTTAGCGTGTATTCGATGGGGATCTACGTCGGCTCCGGCATGGCCTATCTGCTGGGCGGACTTGTCGTCGCCTACGCCTCGACCCAGGTCATGTGGAACATTCCGCCGCTGGGCGCGGTCCATCCCTGGCAGATCATCTTCCTCCTGGTCGGCCTTCCGGGCATGGCGGTGGCGCCCCTGCTCTTCACGGTACGCGAACCCACGTCACACCATAGAACAGCCCGACACTCGGCGGTTCCGATGCGGCAGGTCTTTTCCTATATCCTCGAAAATCGGCGGACATTCTTGCTCCACAACATCGGTTTCGGGTTGCTCGCGCTTTCTTCATACGCCAGCGCAGCCTGGGTGCCGGAATTCTATCGCCGCCATTTTCACTGGAGCATCGGAGCCCTGGGCGTGGTGTACGGCTCCTTCGTCGCGGTGTTTGGCTGCATTGGAATTGTCGGCGCGGGCCGGCTTGCCGATTACCTGCGGCAGCGTGGCCGGGGCAACGCGACCCTCTTTGTGGGAGTGCTGATCGGATTAGTCTCGCTGCCGGTCAACTGCCTCTTGTACCTGGCGCCTTCGGCGACTTGGGCCACCCTTTGGCTGATTCCCGGCTGCGCACTTGCGGCCGCTCCGTTCGGCATCGCTCCCGCCGCGATTCAGCAAATAATGCCCGCCAGCATGCGTGGGCAAGCCTCAGCCGTATATTTGTTCTCCATCAATCTCATCGGCCTCGGCATTGGCCCTACCGCTGTAGGAGCGCTGACACAATACGCATTTCGAAGCGATGATGCCGTGCGATACTCGCTGGTGACTGTGACATCGGTGGCGTGCGCGCTCGCGGCGCTGCTTCTCTATGGAGGATTGAAGCCGTTCCTCGACAGTCTCGAACGGGTGCGCCTTTGGAATGCGGCCCCCTCCGGTTGAACTGGATCGGAGCCAGAGGGTAGTAGTGCAGTCTAGCTTCTGCACGACGGCTGTCACCGAGAGCGAAGCCCGTTTTTCAGGCGGAGCGAAGGATCTCCGGCTTAACTGGCCCGGAGCGTAAGCCAAACTGCACCATTACCCGCCAGAGAGTTTGTCGTAAGTAAGAAAGGTCGGTCTTAAGTGCATTTCGATACTGCCTCCGTTCGTATAGGCGAAGAACTGAACCTGGCTTCTCTCGCGGATTGGCTGAGCGGACGAATCGCAGGAGCTGAACGGGGCATCACCGTCGAACAGTTCCCGGACGGGCACTCGAACCTCACTTATTTGTTGCGGATGAATGGAGACGGGCGCGAGTACGTACTAAGGCGCGGCCCTCTAGGGCCCGTTGCTCCGAAAGCCCACGACATGGCGCGTGAATTTCGAGTCCTCAAGATGGTGCATCCGTATTTTCGGGAAGCCCCAGATGCTTTTCACTTATGCGAGGACCCCGCAGTGCTGGGGGCCGTCTTCTTCCTTATGGAGCGCCGCCAGGGACTCATCTTGCGCGATGATTTTCCGCCGCAGCTGGCGAATGTGCCGAATTATGCTCAACTGGCGAGCGAGGCGTTTATCGATTGCCTGATACGGCTGCATGCCATCGATGTTTCGACCACCGGTTTGATTGCGCTAGGCAAACCGGACGGCTTTCTTGAGCGCCAGGTGCGGGGTTGGGCGGATCGTTGGAATCGCGCCCAGACCGGAATAAAGACAGACGAAATGCCAGAAACAAAGATGGATCGTGTGATTCAATGGCTCGTCGATCGCCGGCCCTCGTCTCCGGCTCCGACACTGGTGCACAACGATTACAAGCTGGACAACGTCATGCTTGGGGCTGAATCTGCGGACCGAGGCGAATCCATGATCAGAATCGAGGCGGTGCTCGACTGGGAGATGGCAACGGTTGGAGACCCGCTGGCCGACCTTGGATTGACCTTGTGTTACTGGGCCTGGGCGGATTCGCTGCAACCGCGTGCTCGCGAACTTCCTTCGTTGACATCGCAGCCCGGCTGGTACACTCGCGATCAATTCGTACAGCGCTATGCAGCCGAAACCCGCCGTGACCTTTCGCATATCGGTTACTACGAAGTGCTGGGCATCTTCAAATTGGCAGTAATTCTGCAGCAGATCTACTACCGGTTCAGGCGTGGCCAGACACAAGACATGCGATTCCAGAATTTCGGTGAACGCGTTAGAGGACTGGTCGAGCTGGCGAACTCGCTCGCGGTGAAATTCAGTTGAGCACCGTGTATCTTGTGCGCCACGGCCAGGCGGGTACGCGCGACGCTTACGATTCGCTATCGGAGTTGGGAACGCGGCAGGCACGGTTGTTGGGCGACCACTTCGTTTCCCAGGGAATCCGATTTGCCTCGGCCTATGTGGGAGCGCTGATGCGGCAGCAACTAACCGCCGAGCAGATCAGCGCGGCCTACGCCAATGCGGGCGTTTCCTTTCCCTCACTTACTGTCGATCCGGGATGGGATGAGTTTGATCTGGGGCGGGTGTATCGCGAGATCGCTCCGCGTTTGGGTGCTGAGGATTGTGAATTTCGCCGCGAGTACGAAGAGATGCGCGAGGAGGTTCGCATCAGCGGTGCCGCGCACGCTGCAAGAATTCATCGCAAGTGGCTGCCCTGTGACACCAAAGTAGTCGAGGCATGGTTCTCCGGTCGCTATCCCTATAGCGGCGAGACCTGGGACCAGTTTCGCGAGCGCATTGCGGCCTGCCGGTTCAAGATGCCCGACGCAAAGATGCTCGACGCGCGGCAAGAAAACATTCTCGTGGTTACGTCGGCCACGCCGCTTGCGATTTGGACCGGCCTGTCACTGGAGATTTCCGATGAGCGGGTGATGCGGCTCGCCGGGGTAGTGTATAACGCATCCTACACAATCCTGCGTTTGCGGAAAGAGCAGCTACGGTTATTTACC
>CAZILJ010000067.1:0-1888 GCA_964539915.1 uncultured Acidobacteriaceae bacterium
CTCATCGGGAAGCGCCGGCCGACCCAAGGGCTGCGTCCTGACGCACGAAAACTATCTGGAACAGTGTCGCGCTTTGACCACGTGGTATCCCTTCTGGCCGGGGGTGCGGTATTTGAGCATTCTCCCGACCAATCACGCGATCGATTTCATGGTGGGTTTTATCGGCCCTTTCGTATGCGGAGCCTGTGTGGTACACCTGCGCACCTTGCGTCCCGAATTCGTTCGCGATGCCTTCGTGCGTTATCGCATTACTTATGTGTCCCTGGTCCCGATGATCGTGAAAAATCTGGAGCGGGGCCTGCGAGCGAAATTTGACGAATTGCCCTCGTGGAAGCGGGCCTATCTGAATGCCATGATCGCCATCAACCGTCTGCTGACGAAGCGGCGGCCGAACGTGAAGCTCAGTCGCATGCTGCTTTCCAACGTGCACCGTGGATTCGGCGGTGAGGTGCTGGCATTGATCACGGGCGGGGCCTTCATGGAGCCATCCAGTATGCAGTTCTTCTACGATCTCGGCATTCCGGTGGTCAATGGCTACGGTCTGACCGAAGCCGGGACCGCGCTCACCCTCAACGATCTCAAACCGTTCCGCGCCGATACAGTCGGCAAGCCGCTGCCGGGAGTCGAACTGCGAATTCTGAATCCCGACGCAGAAGGCGTGGGCGAAGTTGCCGTACGTAGCAACACCGTGATGTCTCACTATCTCGACGATCCGGAACTCACCTTGGAGACGATCGTCGACGGCTGGCTTCTGACGGGCGATCTGGGACGGATTGAGAGCCGTGGTGATCTGCAGCTTTTCGGGCGCAAAAAAAATATGATCGTCACCGAGGGCGGGAAAAACATTTATCCGGAGGATATCGAAACCGTTTTCGACGGGCTGCCCGTGAAAGACTATGCAGTCTTTGCAGCCAATTACGTCTGGCCAAAAAAAGAACTCGGACGCGAGACTCTTATCTTGATCTTGCGGCTGGAACAAAATCAGAGATTTGACGGCAAGCTGCTCGAAGATATCTCCACGCGTAACAGCCGCCTCCCCGATTTCAAGAGGGTGGGCGGATATTTAGTCTGGGAGAAAGACTTTCCCCGCACCGCGTCAATGAAGATCAAGAGGCAAGTCTTGGCCGAGGAAATCGGAAAGTCGGCAGAACGGGGCGCAGTGGTGGGACTGTGACCGGCCATGAAGTTGATTTGCCGCGAGTTGGATCACCGCACTGAATACCTGATCATCCAACCATGGATTTGGAACCTTGGGGCGAAAATATCTTGCGATTGTGAATCCGGCAGCAGGAGGCGGGCGCAGCCGCAAGCTGCTCGGCCCGGCGCTCGAACGGCTTCAGGGTGCGGGCATCGAAGTCGAGGTAGCTGAGACCCGTGCTGCCGGGGAGGCGACGGCGATTGCGCGTGACGCCTACGGGCGTGGCGTCCGCAACTTTATCGCGGTTGGCGGCGATGGCACCTCGTATGAAATCGTGAACGGGCTTTATCCACAGGCCCTCGGATGCGAACGCCCGACGCTGGGATTTTTACCGCTGGGTACCGGGAATTCTTTTCTGCGCGACTTCAGCCACGCGGGCGTCGAATACGGGATCCAATCGCTCATCGCCCAGAGGAGTCGAGCTTGCGACGTGCTGCGGCTGCGCCACCGCGGTGGGGTGATCCATTACATCAATTTGCTGAGTATGGGCTTCACGGCAGATGTGGCAACCCTGCGGGCCCGGCGCTTCGGAGGCTGGGGAGAACTGGGATACCTGACTTCGATTTTTCTGACCCTGGCTCAATTCAAACGCCGCTCTTTTCCGGTTCGCGTCGATGGCTCAGAATGCTTTGACTCCCGGCGATGCCTTTTTTTGACCTTCAACAACAGCAAGTTCACCGGCGGGACGAT
>CAZILJ010000068.1:0-4446 GCA_964539915.1 uncultured Acidobacteriaceae bacterium
GGGATTCGTATCGGGGCATGGACGCTATTGGCTTGTTGAAGTCTGGGGTCACGCTTGCGCAGGCGCGAGACGATATGAAGCGCGTGAATGCCGGCCTCGCTGATGCCTATCCCAACGTTGACGGCAATATCAAGGCCAACATCATCTCTTTGAAAGACAATATCGTTGGCGACATGCGGCCGGCGCTGCTGGTGCTGCTGGGGGCGGTGGGATTCGTCTTACTGATTGCCTGCGTGAATGTCGCCAATCTGCTGCTAGCCCGGTCAACGGCGCGCCAGCGCGAGTTCTCGGTGCGTACCGCGCTCGGTGCGGGGCAGATACGGATTCTGCGCCAACTGCTTATCGAAAGCGTTCTGCTGTCGACGCTGGGCGGAGGGTTCGGGCTGATTCTGGCGAGGTGGGGAACAGTCGCAGCCCTTGTGGCGGTCCCGGAAACCGTTCCGCGTGCCGAGGAAATCGGGCTCGATTTTCCGGTGCTGCTCTTCACCATTTTGGTTTCGGTACTTACCGGAATCATGTTTGGTTTGCTGCCTGCGATAAGGATGTCGGGGACCGATATCAGTGGAAGGCTCAAAGACAGCGGGCGCGCCATCTCCGGCCCCCGCACGCGCATGCAGTCTGTGCTGGTGATGGGCGAAATGGCCATGGCGCTGGTGCTGCTGGTGGGCGCCGGCCTGATGTGCCGCACATTGGTGCAATTGTGGAGAGTTGATCCCGGGTTCGATCCGCGCAACGTCTCGTTTTTCGAGGTGACTCCACCGCCTTCTTTAGTCAATCAATCGCCGGATGCGATCCTCGCCGCGCTTCGGCAAATCAATGCGACCCTCCACAGCGTGCCGGGAGTTGAGGCAGTGTCCTTGCACGATGGCGCCCTTCCCATGGAAAGCGACAATGAGAGGGGTTTTTTGCTCGAAGGGCAAGAGCCGCCCACGCAGCGAACTAAGAATATTCAGCAGACTTTGGAATACTCAGTAGAACCGGAGTATCTGAAAACTATGCACATTCCCCTACTTCGGGGCCGCTTCCTAAGCGACGAGGACAATGAGAACGCTGCGCGCGTGGTGGTGATTGACGCGAGCTTCGCGCAACAATATTTCGCCGGCCAAGACCCCATCGGCAAACGCATCCGCATTTTTGAATTCGGCAGCGATTCCAACCAACGCGTTCTTGTACCGCTGGCGATTGTTGGGGTCGTTGGGCACGTGAATCAGTGGGGACTCGCCGAAGACGCCAGCCATCCCCTGCAAGCCCAGATGTACCGGCCAATCATGCAAAACGGGGCCGTCTACTCGAAGGGTCTCGCTCAGGGATTCAATGTATTTGTTCGCTCCAAAACGCCACTCGCGCCCGAAGCTTTTTTCGAGTCGATTCGCCAGAAACTCCTGGCGAGCAGCCGGGACATGATCGTTTACGGCAGCGAATCCGAGGAGGAAGTGGTGGCGAGCTCCATCGCCAGCCAGCGTTTCTCTCTCATCCTGCTGGGCGGATTCGCAGGGCTGGCTCTGTTGCTGGCCGGCATTGGAATCTATGGCGTGCTGTCGTACCTGGTCGGGCAGCGCACACGGGAAATCGGTGTGCGCATGGCTCTTGGAGCCCAGCGGCTTGATGTGCTGCGCATGGTTCTCGGAGATGGCGCGCGCATGACGATGGTGGGAGCAGCCATCGGCCTAGTGGCGGCGCTGGCCCTTACGCGATTAATGGCGAGCATGCTGTTCGGCGTACGCCCGACCGATCCCGTCACATTCGCTGCCGTGGCCGTGCTTCTCTGCGGCATCGCGCTGTTCGCATGCTATCTGCCCGCGCGCCGTGCGGCGAAGGTCGATCCCATGGTGGCGCTGCGATACGAGTAATCGCTCACAAATACCTCAGCATGATTCTCAGGCAGCCGAGGCGGACCATGCCGAGAAAGTTCTCGATGTGATATTCGTAGCGCTTGACCAGTCGCCGGAAGCATTGCAGCCAGGCAAACAACCGCTCGACACACCAACGTCGCTTGTAGCGCCGCAGCTTGCGCCCGTCCTAGGCCAACCGTTGGAATCAGAAACCCTCGTGTCGCTTTTCAGCGCTGCAGCAGTCCTCAAAATATCCGCAGAAGGAAATTTACCTCGACCTCTAAAACAGTGCTTTAAGGTCCATCCTTCACGATTTCTGTTAAAGAGATCCTCACAAACTGCGGATTGGGAAGTCCCGAATCCCTTATTAAACGGTAAAGGGCTTTTGGCAGCAGATGGCTATCTATCAAAACTGCATGCTTGCCGTACAGAGCGCACTGGGAAGTTGTGGACATGAATACAGCAAAGATTTTGTGCCGTCCGATTTCCTAATGCAACTTTGAGACGCCGGCTTTCGTTGTTCAATTGGCCCGCTTGCGGGGGAAATCCTTGGCGACCCTTCCGAGCACAAGCGTTGATGAGAACAGACTCAGTTCGTGAAGCCCGCAATTCTCAGGCAAATGGCGAGTCGGCTGCACGTTGTTCGTCTGCCCTCGACAATAGGTGACGCTAAATCGCCATCGCTCATTGAATCCCGGAGCGGGGTGTTTCGAGTGCGTGAGCAGTATTGCTCAGGCAGGGTGATGCCGGATTGCTACGGTAGGACATGACAACAGTGCGCCACTACCCTGAAACGTTGCCAGAACCCACCGAAACCGCCTTTCCCGGTTATCCAATCGGTGTCTGGCCGCCGATAATCTCGTCCTTTTGCAATGAAGATGCCACGTGGCAAGTGCGGCATGGTGATTGCAGTATGCCCGCGTGCTCCTGCCCCTGCCACTGCAGACCAAGATGAGGCGAGAGCTGTTGCAAGCTTAGCAAATCCTCACGCGGAATTTCCGAAGCTGGACACAAACAGAGTTCAAATCCCCGGCGGCGAGGATTTCGAGCTATGAGCGTGCTCGCAACCGCTACATCATAATTTCCATTCGGTGCGGTAGTCCGTTTCCTGCAATCGTAGAGATCAGCTTACTTTTCGCGTCCACGTGACGAATGCGGTTGTTGACGTATTCCGAAAAGTACAAGTTTCCATCGCAGTCAATCGCCAAGCCGGACGGGTCGTCTAGTTTTGCCAGGACCACTGGACCCCCGTGTAGCCCTTGGCCCCGGAACCCGCCACCGTTGAGAGCTTTAGGGTTTGGCTATCTACACTCCTGCACAATATCCATCGCCCCCTCAACAAAACAGGCATTTCCAGTCCAGTCCTCTACCGCATCGGACGGATAGGGTCCGGGTTCAAGATTGCCCGCTGCGCAAGAACCGTTCTGATTCACTTCACCAGTAACAGCGAGAGTGCGGACAATGCCCGTTGAGTGTTCAAGGCTCCGTATACGACAGTTGAACGTAATCTGCAATCAATAGGTTGCCAGCTTTGTCCACAGACATGGCGTTTGCAAAACGAAAACTGGCATTTCGTGCGGACTCTCCGTCTCCCCCGAAGCCCTGTTCCCCAGGGCCAGCCACTCGGGTGACGAGCCCGCTCGTCCCGTCAACCTTGAAACTTTTGCCTTGGTGTGCGTCTGCGATGAACCGGTTACCCTCATCGCCTATTGCTAAACCATCAATGGACCAGAAACCAGCAGAGAGGGCAGACGAGCCCTCAACTGTTTTCCCGGAGTGGCCGCCTCCTACCACGGTAGAGATCAGGCCGCTGCCAACATCAACTTTTCCTACATACCCAGCTAATACCCAGCTATTTCACCAATAAAAAGATTTCCCCATGAATCCACCGCAAGTGAAACCGGATATTGCAGGCAGGCTTTCGTGGCTCGACTTTCATCTCGATGAACGCAGTCCTCGGATTTTCTTCCGTAACCAGCCACGACAGAGACAGTTCCATCGCTTAGATCAATACGGCAGACTCTATCTTCATTCTCCCTCGATCACATTAAAGATGCCCAGTGTCATCTAAAGCCAAGGCCGTCGGTCCGTTGATTGAGGACGTGATTGCGAGAACTCGATTCGTCTGAGAGGATGAGGTACCGCGGGCAGCAACGGAGACGAAAACCGGCGCGATTGACAACCAGTCAGTCACACGCGACATTTGTATCTCCCCCTGTCATCGGAGGCTGCACACATGCTCCCGCTATCATTGGTGGTGATTGTGGCTTCCATGCTGACCTCCTTGCTGAGCCAGTAGTCTTTGGCGACGCTCCAAATATATTATTGTTTCTATTGGCAGGGCGCTACTAACTGGCCGCGACTTGCGGGGCGGAACGGAAGTCGCGGTTCAGGGAAGAGGAAACATCGTGAGAGGGTCGAAAGAAACTCTCAGAGACCGCCTCGCCCGCTACCGCCGTCAAGATCAGCGTGATCGGAAGAAAGTCCAGGAAGACAAGCTCGATTCCTGTCTGGTTCGTGCTAGAAAGGCGAGACCATTAACCTTTTGCCTGTGCTTGGTTCCGAGACGCAGTGGTACCGGAACCTGCTCAAGAACCCATAAATTCGGATTGAT
>CAZILJ010000069.1:0-5867 GCA_964539915.1 uncultured Acidobacteriaceae bacterium
ATCGGCTCCTGGGGGCCGTTGATTCTGGGGCACGCCGAGCCGAACGTACTCGATGCGATTGTCGGTGCCGCGTGTAACGGCACCAGTTTCGGGGCGTCCACCCCTTCCGAAGCGGATCTGGCGGAATTGGTGCTGGGGGCATTTCCGAAAATGCAGAAGGTGCGCTTCGTGAGTTCCGGAACCGAAGCGACGATGTCCGCCATCCGGCTGGCGAGGGCTTACACCAAGCGCAAATATATCGTGAAGTTTGAAGGCTGCTATCACGGGCATGTCGATGCTCTGCTGGTGAAAGCTGGATCTGGCGTGGCGACGCTTGGGATTCCGGGGTCCGCCGGCGTTCCTGAAGAATTCACACAGTTCACGCTGGCACTCCCTTTCAATAACCTTTCGGTCGTCGAACACGCGTTCCAGAAGTTCAAGCACCAAATCGCCTGCGTAATTGTCGAACCGGTAGTCGGCAACATGGGGTGCGTTCCCGCCGCGGATGATTATCTGGTGGGGCTGCGGATGTTGACGGAACGCGAACGGTCGGTGTTGATTTTCGACGAAGTGATGACCGGATTTCGGGTCTCGTTCGGGGGAGCGCAGGAGTTGTATAACATTCGTCCCGATCTGACGACGATGGGAAAGATCATTGGCGGAGGATTGCCGGTTGGCGCCTACTGCGGGCCCAAAGAAATCATGGACCTGGTGGCGCCGCTGGGGCCGATGTACCAGGCCGGAACGCTTTCCGGAAATCCGCTCGCGATGGCGGCCGGTTGCGCGATGTTGAAACAGTTGCGCGATCACCGAGGCGAAATATATCCGCGCCTGGAGAAGCTAAGCGGAGAACTGGTGGAAGGCGTGGCGGCTGCCGCGAAGGAGGCGGGGGTTCCGCTTAGCTACAACCGCGTCGGTTCGATGTTTACGTGGTTCTTCCATCCGGGGCCGGTGACGGATTGGGATTCGGCTTCGAAGTCGAATACGGAGGCGTTCGGCAAATTCTTTCGCAGTATGTTGGATAGTGGTGTCTATTTGCCGCCTTCGCAGTATGAGGCCGCGTTTCTCGGCGCCGCGCATTCCGAGGAAGATGTTCAGAGGACGATTGCGGCTGCCAAGCAAGCTTTTGCGGCAGTGCGCGGCTAAGCGCATTGTCGATGTCTCATTTGTGGGACGGCAGGACAGACCATATCTCCGGATCCTCGGTGCCGAGCACCCACGAACAAAAGCCCTGAAGTCCGCGATCGCGGGCCAGGGCCAGACGTTCCTGAAATCCCCGCTTATCGGTGTAGAAGACCCACTCGCGATTATCGTCCCGGTAGAAATAAAACCAGGCCGCGCGATCGGCGGAGTCCCACTCCAGGTGCGGGTGGTAGGCGGCCAGGTACTGATCAACGCCCTGCTGGCCGATGTATTCCGCCGTCGGATTCGGCTTTTCATCTTTCCCGGGATCTCCGGCAAACCAGTGGTAGCCATACACGGGAATGCCCAGCGATAACTTCTCTTTGGGAACGAACTCGAGCGCATACTCCAGATTCTGAACGGTCCAGGGATAACCAGCCACGGGTCCGGGCATGGTCCAGCGCGTGTTCTGGTCGTACGTCATCAGGCAGATCAGGTCGACGGACTGAGCCAGCGCTTTCAGGTCGTAGGCACCACGCCAGTTGGCATAAAGCCAATGCGAGTAACTGCTTTTCCCCGGAAAGCCCGGAGCGTTTGGCACGGTTGCAATCGTCAGTTGCAGCGCCGCCTTGTGCAGAGCCGCCGCAGTCTCGGCGACCAGGTTCGAAAGCAGATCGCGGTCGGTCCAAATCACATTCTCGAAATCAATCTGGAAACCACTGTATCCGTTCTTTTTGCACTCACTCAGGAGGGAGTCGTTGAAGGCAGTTCGCGCTGCAGGGGTGGTGAGCAACTTGTGCAGGTCGGCTTGAACCATGGCGGCTACGATGGGCATGACCGGCACATGGCTGGCTGCCGCGGTTTTTATGACGTCAGGATTGGGGCCGCCCCAGACCAGTCCGTTGCCGTCGACCGAATACCAGGCCGGTACCAGGATGTCGATCTTGTCCGCGTGTTCGGAGAAAGACTTCACCGAACTGGGATTGTCGGTCATATAGAACAGGGCTTTGGGCTGGGCCGTGGCCGCACCGGAGAAAAGCGCAGTTAAAATGAAAAGCAGAAACAAGCGTCTCATGAGTAATCCTCGCAACGTAGCGCAATTCGATTTTCAGTCTAAGGATGTGCTTGTAGCGCGGCTGATCGGACCCTGCCCTCCATCATCTCCGGAATGGTGACGAACCTGTACCCTTCCGCCTTGTAGCGCTCGATCAGGAAGTCGGTGGCAAAAACGGTTTGCGAGCGGTCGGCGCCCATGTGTTTGTGACCGCCGTCGTGCAGCAGGATTACATCGCCGCCGCAAATCCGCTTTGCCACTTTCCGCTCGATTTGGGCGGCCGGAGGCGCGTTCCAGTCGTAGCCAGTAACGTTCCACATCACTGGCTCGAGACCCAGTTGTTGGGCGATGTGCAGCACTGCGGGACGGCGACCACCGAAGGGCGGGCGAAAAAGGTTGGAGTGTTCGCCGACCGAGTCGCGCAGCGCAGCGCGACAGCTGGACAATTCGCGTCGAATTTCAGACGCGCTCCTGAGCGTCAACAGAGGATGGGTGAAGGTGTGGTTGCCGACAACGTGGCCTGCCTTGATGACCTCAAGTGCGATTTCGGGGCGCTGCTGGACGTAGCGTCCGATCATAAAAAAAGTCGCATGCACTTCTTGCCTCGCGAGAATCTCGAGCAAACGCAAAGTGTGCGGATCGTTGGGACCATCGTCGTAGGTGAGCGCGATCTGCCGGGTTCCACGAGTCACGCCAGTGAACGTGCGACCGTACCACTGTCCCGTGGGCGCCATCGACTGGTATCCCGCGGCAACGACGGCTGCAACCGCGGTCGCGCTCGAGACGTAACCAAGCATGCAGCGATTCTAAAGGATTGCAGATTGCGGATTTCAGATTTGGCTCGGATACGAGCGAATCTGAAATCTGAAATCACCAATCTGAAATCCTTTTCCGGCTGTTAACTCTTCTCGCAATTGCCACTGGGACGTATCCAAGATATCCTGCAAGCTCCGAGAACGTCGCCCGAAATCATGGCCAATCTTTTCGAATTGCCCCGCTACATTGCTGTGGAAGGGCCCATCCGAGTGGGAAAGAGCACGCTGGCGCGCATTCTGGCTGAACGCCTGAATGCGCAGCGCGTGATGGAGCCGGATGCGAATCCGTTTCTGGACTCTTTTTACGAGGGCGAGCGTGGGGCGGCGTTTCAGGCGCAGTTTACATTTCTGGTCCGCCGGTTCGAGCAGTTGCAGGCGCTCGATCTAGGTTCTCGATCGCAGAAGGTCGTCGTCTCGGACTTCATCTTCGAAAAGGACAAACTGTTTGCTTGCCTCAATCTGACGGATCAGGAACTCGATACCTATAACCGCTACTACAATCATTTTCGCGAGCAGTTGCCCACTCCGGATCTGGTGATTTATTTGCAGGCTACTCCCGAGGTGCTGAAAAAGCGGCTCAAGAAAAAGAATGCACCTGGCGAGAAGGCGGTGAGCGAAGAATATCTGGCGGAAGTGATCAAGGCATACGAGCACTTCTTTTTTCATTACACCTCTTCGGATCTGCTGATCGTCAATACCTCGGAGATTGATTTCGTCGATCGCAACGAAGACCTGCAGGAACTGCTGCGCAAAGTCACCGAGCCGATCAAGGGCACCCAGTACTTCCTGCCGCTGGGCGGACAAGACGCCGTAGGCGTTTAGGTTCGTCCAGCATGGTCGAGCCGCTCATTTCATGCTTGCGCTCACTTCCTCCGCAACCATCGGTTCGCCCACGGCAATTAAGAGCGGAGGCCTTGTGACCGGAGTCTGTTTCTTGAAGGGAACGAATTTGACTTCAAGGCCAGCCAGTAAGACGCAACTCAGGCTCGTGATGGCGCACCCGGGCAGGGATCCAAGGCTAGGACGGGGCAGCAGGCGCAGACCGAAACGGTAGCGGCAAATGTGCTGTCTTTTCTATTAGTTAGACAGCCTGAATTTCATCGACGGGAACTTCCTTTCCAACTACAATAGCTTCAGCGTCATACCAAAGCTTTAAGACGTGAGATGCGTACAGGCTCTATCCGCCCGAGGCGGAGGGGCACTGGAGGACATCATGAGTTTGACCTCGATTGGCGAGCCTCGCCACAAGACAACAACAGCTTCTCTCCGCGAACAGAAACTCCGACACGAACCCATCACCTGCCTGACTGCTTACGACTATGCCGCCGCGCGCCTGGTCGACGAAGCTGGCATCGACATGGTGCTGGTGGGAGATTCGCTTGCCCAGACCATGCTCGGATACGAGAACACGCTGTCCGTCACGATGGATGAGATGCTGCACCATGTGAAGGCCGTAAGGCGCGGACTCAAGAACGCGCTTCTCGTCGCGGACATGCCGTACGGGGCTTATCAAATCGATCCCACAGTCGCCGTCAGCAACGCTACGCGCTTTGTGAAAGAAGGCGGGGCTGAGGTGGTGAAGATCGAAGGGGGCGAGAAGCGTGCCGATCTGATACGCCGCATCATCGACGCGGAAATTCCCGTGGCCGGACACATTGGGCTGACGCCGCAGTCGGTGAATGTGATGGGCGGCCACAAGGTGCAGGGGAAAAATCTGAGCGGAGTTGAGCAGCTTATGCGCGACGCCGTGGCGCTAGACCGCGCCGGGGTGGTTTGCCTTGTGCTGGAAGGGATTCCGCGGGAAGTGGCGGCGATGATTACGGCGGAGGTGGGCACGCCGACAATCGGCATTGGCGCTGGTCCGGAGTGCGACGGCCAGGTGCTGGTGTTCCACGACTTGCTCAACCTGACGTTTGTGCCGCCAGCCAAATTTGTGCGTCGTTACGGCGATGCGGGCGCCTTGATCGCGAATGCAGTGCGGGCGTTTCGCGCCGACGTGAGGTCACTGCAGTACCCGTCGGACGAGGAGTCCTACCACTTGCCGCGGGAGACGAAGGCGGGGCTGGAGACCGTGCTGGCGCGGAAGCGGGCGACGCGGTGAGAAAAACCTGGCCCCGGATTTACGCGGATTGTACGGATAAACCTACTTAGGATAAATCTGGATCGAGGCTTCAAACTCGGTCCGCGATGGTGCTAGGCTAAGGTTGTCAGGAGGTCGTTATGGCGCACGTCTTGCCTGCGTTTTTTCTCCCCTTCATCGGTTTCGGATTCGTGATGTACTTTCTGCCGTCGATCATTGCTCTGGCGCGCAATAAGCGAGACATTGCTGCGATTTTGCTGCTGAACTTTTTCCTGGGCTGGACGATGATCGGGTGGGTGGTCGCGTTGGTTTGGGCGGTGAAGGCCGATGTGCCTGCGGTGGTGCGGTGAGTTTTTCCGCGGCCTTGCGTGGTCGGCCAGCGGGCTTCGTATTTGTTCTCGTATTCGATTTGATGTTGAGCCTGGCGCTTCCGGCTTGTTCGCGACAGAACGCGCTGCCGCCACCACCGGACGCGGCCACCCTGCTGCAGGCCGTCCCGGCGGCTGATCCGGCGATGTCATCCCAGCAACCGAATAAGCATTGGAGCAATCCGTATCTGGTGATCCGTGCGGACGCGGTTGGGCTGCTTACCAGCGTAACTGCGAACGAGGAACAGATTCTGAAGCCGGGAGAAGTTTTGAACGCGCTGGCGCGGTTGCCCGTATCCGCCTGGCCTTACGGCCGGGTAGTGGTGATCCTGGTGGATGAGAAGCCCATTGCTTCGGAGGCCGACAAGATTGCGATCCGGCGAAGCCGCGGCATTGTTGCGGGCGACCTGGAGGGCGCGCACGTCGCCATCAACTGGATCTCTACACTC
>CAZILJ010000070.1:0-1952 GCA_964539915.1 uncultured Acidobacteriaceae bacterium
CTGCGGCAGCGGCACGAATGGTTTGCTCGGCATGCGCCCCGTTGATCGAGGCGATAAATACCGCGTCGACCCCGGGCTGGTTCAGGCAGCGTTCGTAGTCTTCGTAGGAGTAGCAATTGCTTGCCTTGACGCCGAATTTCCTTCCCAGTTGCCTCGCCCGCGCCCCCTCATGACTCACCAGAGCGACCAACCGAGACTTCTTGCTGTTGCGGAAGGCCGGGAGGACAGAGACCTCCGCGATGCTGCCCAGCCCCACTACCGCGTATCCCACAGGTTTGAAAACTGCCACCGATGCCTCCTTTCCCCAGCCATGCGGTTCAATCTCGAATCGCCAAATCCATCCATACGTCACGTCCGAACGCTGTTGACTTCTTGCCAACTTTCGGTTTCGCAGGTTTGTTCGATCGCTGCCAGGACTTCGGCAACGCGCAGGGCATCGGCAAACCCCGGTTCTCCCTGCCGTTTTTCTGCGATCGACTTCAGGAAGTGGTGAGCCTCAATGGTTTTCAGGTCGTCGTAGCCCAGGCCCGTGCCGCTGGCGGGATTGAATCGCGAATGAAAGGGGTGGTTCGGACCGCTTACAATCCGGGCGTAGCCGTCGTGCGCCCCATTTCCGTCAGGGCAGAAGGCGCTCAGTTCATTCATTCGCTCGAAGTTCCAACTGAGGGCGCCCTCGGTGCCCTCGACTTCGAAAGACCAGTCGCATTTATGCCCTTGAATCACCCGGCAAACTTCGAAGTTGCCTCGGACGCCATTAGAAAATTGTGCCAAAGCCCCCACATAGTCCTCGTTGGTGACGACCTGCAGCGGACTTCCCGTGGCTACGGCAGAGTGGGCGACGGGCTTGGCTGAGTCAGACAGCGGCGCGGCGGAAGGACGGCGCCGTACAAACGTTTCTCGATTGCCCACAACCCGCTGAATGGGACCGGCGAGGAACATCGCCATATCCACCACATGAGTGAGCAGATCGCCGGAAACTCCCGAACCGGAGAGTTCATGTTCAAACCGCCAGGAGAGCACGGTTTGCGGGTTGGAAGCGTAACCCGCCAGGAAGCGCCCACGAAAGTGTGTCAACTTGCCGATCTTTCCCTCGCGGATCAGTTGCCGTGCGTACTGCACCATGGGAGACCAACGATAGTTGAATCCGACAAAAGTGAGAACGCCGGCTTTTTTGGCGGCGTGTTCAATTTCTGCGGTTTCACTCAGATTCCGGCCGACCGGCTTCTCGCAAAAAATATGCTTGCCCGCGGCTGCCGCGGCAGTGGCAACGGCCAGATGCATATAGTTGGGCGCGGTGATATTGACGACCTGAACGTGAGGATCGTGAATCACGTCCTGCCAGCGCGTGGTGCAGCGTTCGAAGCCGAAGCGGTCTTTCGCTTCCTGGGCGCGCGCCTCCACTTCATCGGCACACACCACCAGCTTGGCTCGAATGCCGCTGTCGTGAAAACGGTCAGCGGCCTGAAGGTACGCGCGGCTGTGTGTGGTTCCCATCCACCCCGTCCCGATGATCCCCACACCCACGATCTGCGTCATCACGAACCTCAAGTCTTATAAAATGGCCAAATTCCTTCAGCCCAAATTCTAGCCAGCTGCGCCACCGGCCACCACTGGATTCCCCCCGTCAGTCCGGGTTCGGAATCATCACATCGCGCACCAGTCCGTCCAGGTCATGACAGGCGGCGATGAACTGCCGCAGAGTGCGGCGGGTCGGGGCGAACGAATCGAATTCTTCCACCGCAATACCTCCTTCTGAGTACGCGCGGCGAAAATCGACGAACTTTCTGGAAAGCTCGTCGACAATTTCCACTGCCACCGGCTGGTCGATGCGGGAACGCACTTCAATATCGCTGCTGTTGAACCGAACCTGCCAGGAATAAGGCGGCGAAATAACCACGTCGCCGCCGATCAGCTCGCTCCAATGCATGTGATTGCGAAAGGCCGCCGAGAGC
>CAZILJ010000071.1:0-6572 GCA_964539915.1 uncultured Acidobacteriaceae bacterium
CGGCGATGAGATTGTTAGCCACGACGGCTCCGGTGGCCGCTGGCTCCGAGAACGACAAACATAGCCACCTCCAACCACGGGTTGGATGCTAAGCTTGCGCGCTCGACTCTATTAAAGATGAGAGCGGTTGCTGAAGTCCAAACTCAAATGGGAAACTGGATGTGTCTGCGCTGAACCGCGCGCGGAAAGGATACAAATGAGCAAAGTGAAAGTCGCTGCTTTCTCCGTTTCGATCGACGGCTTCGGCGCCGGACCGCGCCAGGATTTGCAGAATCCCCTCGGCGTGCGCGGCACCGAGCTCCACTCGTGGTTTTTTCACACCGACATTTTCAAGAAGATGCACGGCCTGGGCGAAGGAGAAACCGGAATCGACAACGGTCTCGCTGCGCAGTCGTTCGACAACGTTGGCGCCTGGATCCTCGGCCGTAATATGTTCGGACCGGTTCGAGGTCCTTGGGAAGGCGATTCCTGGAAAGGATGGTGGGGCGACAGTCCTCCGTACCACACGCCGGTGTTTGTGCTCACGCATCACGCGCGCGCTCCGCTTGCGATGGAAGGCGGCACCACGTTCCACTTCGTCACCGATGGATTGGAGTCTGCTCTGCACAAAGCGAAGGACGCAGCCAAGGGCAAGGATGTGCGGATTGGCGGTGGTGTCTCCGTCATTCGACAGTATCTGGTCGCGGGACAAGTCGATGAAATGCAGTTGGCCGTCTCGCCGGTCCTGATGGGCGAGGGGGAACATCTGTTTCAGGGAATTAATCTGCACCAGCTTGGGTTCACGCCGGTGCGGACCGTCGCCGGGGAGCATGCGACTCACGTTCTGATTCAGAGAAAAAGATGACCGCGCGGGTTGCCGCATTCGAAGCGAAGAAAGGTTAGGGTGGGGACTTTGACTTTTGCTACTCAGTTACCCAACGTCAAAATCCCCATCGTAAATGTCGCAAAATGCGCGCCGTTAGGGGGTGCCCGCTCATCTCTGGAACCTATCTTTTTCTTGGACTATCATCTCTTCTTCGGCACGAACATCTCCGCTTCGGCTCGACGTTGGATCACTCTTCGCGCAGCAGGATCGTCGGATTCACCGACAATGCGCGCCGTGCGGGAATCCATGTGGCCACCAATCCCAGCAGCGACATGGCCAGGACGACACCAGCTAGCACCAGCGGATGGCGGGGAGTTGCTTGGTACACGATGAAAGCCAGCACTCGGCTCGCCAGAATTCCGAGGACTAATCCCGCCGCCGAGCCAATGGCCAGCAATTTGAAGACGATGGGTCGAACCTCGCACCCAAAGGTCGAACAGGGCGGAACGGGTTAGGGCTTTTGACGGATGTTGCTAGAGCCGGCGAGTGAGACATGACTGTTCTCCCATCTTGAAAGTCAAGTCCCCACCCTAATCTCGCCAAAGTCTGGCGAGATTAGGATGGGGCAACTCAAGGGAGGGCACGGTTCACTGTGCCGGGGTGGCGGTGACCGGCGTGGTGGCCGGGGCTTCGGCGGTTACTTCTGGAGCGGTGACGACGGGATTGATCTTCACAGTCGCCAGGATTTGTTCGAGGCGGTTGAAGACCTTGTCGCGGTCGACGTGCTTGGTGACGCCTTGATCGGAGGCCACCGTGGTGACGTTCAGGGCAAATTCGTAGCAGGCTCCATTCTGGAAAGCATGGAAGTACTTCGAGTCGCTCTGGCGAGTTCCTTCACCGGAGACGGCTTCGGTGGCGCGGAGCTCGAGGTCGCCGAGCATCAGCTTGGAAGCTGACGCCAGATCGTTCGATGGAGTGGGCGCGGGCTGAGAGTCCGACTTCGACGCTGGTGCGGACGAAGCGGATTCGGTCTGGACCGATGACGCGGAGGCCGTTGCGGGTTGGGTGGACGTCGCGGGCGTGGTGGCCACCTTGGGCTGCGGCACCGCGAACTCGCGGCATTGGTCGGCGGTGAGAGTTTTGTTGACGCTCACGTTGAAGAATGCGGACGAGAAGTCGGTGTTGGCGAAGCTCGTCTCGGGCAATTCGACTGCGGCGAGGGCGACTCCGCCGGGCTGCACGAAGTTCATGGCGATGGGATTGGAAGTTATAAGCTCGGTCGCGGCGCTGCCGGTTTCAATCGCGTAGCGGCGCGGATATTCGAAGGTCACGCCGTAAGTTTTATCCGAGTAATTTACCGTTGCTGGTTTCTTGCGGACGACTTTTTTGAGAGCCGGCTTGCTATCGGCCTGCATGACAGGTGCGGGCATGGACGCGATTGGATTCTGAGTCGGCGTAACGGGAATCTGGATATTGGAGCTTACGGGCTTTGGCTTGTCGCTGGAACAGCCGACGGTTACGGAGCAGATAATCAGCACGGCGGCGAAGACGAGCGTGCTGGCGTTCTTACCCCAGGTCAGAAAATTGGTTTCTTTCATCGAGCGAAGTGCGTTGATGCGGGTCATTGTGGTTGCCTCCTGCCGTCGAGCGGCATCATGAGGAATGCACGAGGCAGACCATGAATCTCGCCATTGATTCGGTGGGACTTAGTCAGCTGCTTGCGGCTGCGGTCGTGGGCTCCCGGACACGATGTGTAAGAGGAGACACGGAGAGTTGTGATAGGTTGGCTGCCTTAGCTCGATGGGGTACAGCAGGAAGATGAACGAACTGGTGACGACGCTTTACAGGCCGGTTGGGCAGGCCGAGTACGACCTGATCAAGGCAAGCCGATTTCACGAATTCCCGCCCCGACTGCCGGAGCAACCGATCTTTTATCCCATATTGTCGGAGTATTATGCGAAGCAGATCGCGCGCGACTGGAATACGAAAGACGAGCGCTCAGGATTTGTCGGATTCGTATTGCGCTTTAATGTTAAGGCGAGCTTTCTTCGTGAGTATGACCTCCACATTGTTGGGAGTTCCGATCACAAACAATATTGGATTCCTGCTGCGGATTTGGCGCGGCTGAATGCGAATATTGTTGGCGAAATCGAGGTGATCGCGGAATTTCGAGGGAAAACAGGGAAGACATAAATGAGCGTCCGTCCAACGTCTAGGGGTCTGCAACTTATGCTTCTGTTCGTTCCGTGTTTCCTCTGCACCGCAGTCCAGGCGCAGAACCCGGCGCATGCACCGGAGAGGATCATTATCGATACCGACATTGGCGACGACGTGGACGATGCATTTGCATTGGCGCTGGCGGTGAAGAGTCCGGAACTGCAGATTCTGGGCGTGATGACGACCTTTGGGGATACCGAGACTCGGGCGAAGCTGACCGATCGGTTTCTGGCAGAAGTGGGACGGCCGGAAATTCCAGTGCTGGCGGGGAAGGCTAGGGTGGCAAAGAATCCGATGTCGCAGCGTCGGTATGCCGATGGCGGACGTTTTGCCAAGAGCTCGCACGGGGACGCGGTGGAGTTTTTGCTGGGACAGATTCAGAAGTATCCGGGGGAGATTACGCTGATTGCGATTGGTCCGCTGATGAACCTGGGAGCGGCGATCGATAAAGATGCGGCGACGTTTCGGAAACTGAGGCGGGTGGTGCTGATGGGCGGGTCGATCCGGCGAGGATACGGGGATTTGGGATATACGCGGCCGGTCCCGCCGATGCCGGAGTGGAATATTTTGAATGATGTGACTTCGGCGCAAAAATTGTTCACCTCGGGAGTTCAGCTGTTTGTGATGCCGCTCGATTCCACGCAACTGAAGATGGATGAGGTGAAGCGGGCTTTTTTGTTCAGCCAGGGGACGGCGGTCACGGACCAGTTAACGATCCTGTATCAGCTGTGGGGACAGGAGACGCCGACCTTGTTTGATCCCATGACGGTGGCGTTCGTGTTGAAGCCGGAATTGTGTCCAGTGCAGGGAATGCATATTCGGGTGGACGAGAAAGGCTACACGCGAGAGGAGCCGGGCGCGGCGAATGCCGAGGTTTGTCTGGATTCGAACGCGGAGGATTTTTTCAGGTTTTATTTGAAGCGAGTAGCCGAGAAGTAAAAGCGCGAGGTGAACTGAGGTGGGTGTGTCGAGGCTTGAAGTCAAAATCCCCAACCCTAATCCCGCCAGAGTGCAGCGAGATTAGGGTTGGGGCACCCTCGTCTTAGCCGTTGCCCGCAGCGATAATTTCACGGAGACAAATGAAAAAACTGACGGCAGTTCAGGTGTCGATTGGGACCGTTGTGCTGGCGGTGCTGCTCAATGGAGCCATGTTTGCGCAGACGAAGCAGGATGTGGATCTGATCGTCAGCGGCGGGACTGTGGTTACGATGAACCGGGCGCGGACGATTCTGGACGATGGCAGTGTCGCGATCAAGGGCGACGCGATTGTGGCGGTGGGGTCGCGAGGCCAGGTGGAGAGTCAATATGAGAGCGCCCAGACCATTGATGCGCGCGGGCGGCTGGTGCTGCCGGGATTCATCAACGGGCACACGCACGTTCCGATGACGCTGTTCCGCGGGCTGCATGATGATGTGACGCTCAATGACTGGCTTTACAAGTACATCTTCCCGGCGGAAGCGAAGAATGTGAATGAAGAATTCGTGCGCTGGGGAACGCGGCTGGCGGCGGCGGAGCAGATCCGGTCAGGCGTGACGACGTTCGCTGACATGTATTACTTCGAGGATGCGGTCGCGGAAGAGACAAAGGCAGCGGGAATGCGCGGAGTTCTGGGAGAAACGTTCATTGATTTCCCGGCGCCGGACAATAAGACCAACGCCGAAATGTTGGCGTATACCGAGAGGTTTCTCAAGAAGTGGCAGGGAGACGCGCTGATTCATGCGGCTCCGGCTCCGCATTCGATTTACACGTGTTCGAAAAAAACGATTCAGGATGCGGCGGCGCTGGCCAACAAATATCACGCGCCACTTCTAATGCACGTGGCGGAAATGAAAAAAGAGCGCGAGGACAGCGAGAAGGCGAATGGGATGTCACCCGTGGCGTATCTGGAGAACATTGGAGTGCTGGGGCCGGAACTGGTGGCGGCGCATTGCATTTTTGTGGATGAGGCGGACCGGAAACTGCTGGCGGAGCGGCAGGTGGGCTGCGTGCATAATCCGTCGAGCAACATGATGATCGCGAGCGGAGTGTCTCCCGTGCCAGAGATGCGGGCGGCGGGGATTGCGGTTGGACTGGGGACGGATGGTCCGGCGGGAAGTAACAACGACCTCGATCTGATGGAAGAGATCGACCTCGCGGCCAAGCTGGCGAAGATTTCAAAGATGGATCCGCTGGCGCTGAACGCCAAGGCGGTGGTCGAGATGGCGACGATTGCTGGCGCGCGGGCGTTGCACATGGAAAAGGAAATTGGATCGCTGGAGACGGGGAAGAAGGCGGACATGATTCTGATCGGCCTGGATGAGCCGAATGCGGTGCCCATGTATGACGTATATGCGCAGATTGCTTATTCGCTGAAGGGGAGCGACGTGGAGACGGTTGTGATTGGCGGGCGGGTCGTGATGCGGGAGCGGAAACTGCTGACCGTCGATGAACCGCGGGTGCTGGAGAAGGCGCGGGAGTATGGGAAGTCGGTGAAGGCATCGTTGGGGATGGATTAAGGCAGAGTCCTCGGGAAGTTGGGATTCGAGAATCGAAACACGAAGTCAAAACCATCACCCTAGCCGCAAAAGACACGGCTAGAATGTGGCACCCTGAAGTTTTGTTGGCGAGTTCCTTCCGGGCTGACCTCGGAATGCTGGTGCAGCATCTACGGGTGCTCTTCCTGATTGTGGGCATGCCGCTTTGGGATTGGTATGAGATTCCGCGGCTGAAGGCGAGCCCGGATCCGCGGGAAAGAGTCCGGTGCTACCTTGAAGATCGTCACGGCCTTCTGGGTGTTGACGGTGGTGGCCGGGCTTTCGACTGGTCACCGTATTGACGATGCAGAGGATGTCAGGTGAGATCCCGTGGCTGGATTCGGGATCAGTCGGGAGTGCGGTCCTGAAGGGCATCACCATCGGAATGTTGACTGCGATCCTGCTGCCGGCGCCACTGGCTCTGTGCAGTGAAGCGATTCGCGCTAGCATTTCTGCTGCCTTCGACGAAGGATGAACGGCGATGGTGGTGGATCGTATGTCTCACGGCGGGGATCTGCGAGGAAGCCTTGTACGGGGGTTCGTGCTGCACTATTTTCAATTTCTTGCCGTTTCATTTGAGCTTGACGCGGGCGCGGGTGCTTCCGTCGGTGATTTTCGGGATTGAACATTGTTATCAAGGCGTGGTTATCAAGGCGTGGTTATCAAGGCGTGGTCATCAAGGCGTGGCCGGCGCGGGGCAGACGACGCCGATCGGACTTTTACTTGCGACGATGTTGCTGGCCACGGGAAATCTGCTGCTGCCGATGGCGGTGCATGCAATGTTGAACGCGCGTGATGGTGCTTCTTCCGAAGGGGTTTGCCCTTGCGGAGGAGAAGGTCGTCACTAAGGTGATCGCAGTAAAATCCCCATCCTAAATGCGGGCGAGATTAGCGGCATCGAGGGTCTATGCGATCCGAGAAAATCGCAAGGCGCGGATTCTTGAAGACGGCAGGAGTTGCACTTGGCGGAAGTGCTCTGATCGCATTGCCGGAGCGCGCGATTGCGCTGGGCGCGGCTGAAAATAATTTTGCTTATG
>CAZILJ010000072.1:0-3615 GCA_964539915.1 uncultured Acidobacteriaceae bacterium
GGGCTTCTCCGCAGGGGCGTAAGAAACCAAGAGTTGTGTAGCCTCGGTGAGGAGGTCAATTCTGTGGTCTCACCGAAACTTTTGGGATGAGTCCCGGAGTGGCAATGCAAAACCATTCACCACGGAGGGCAGAGAGGAACACAGAGGTCTGAGAAAGGGACTCGTGGCGGCGTGCTCTTACGCCGGACTGTGCCCTCGTGGTATTTTCAATTTCCTTCCAAACTATGATTCGATCTTATAAAGGTGTTCGGCCCACGGTTCCGGCGACATGTTACGTGGACGAATCGGCGCAGATTATCGGCGACGTCGTGCTGGGCGAGCACGCTTCGGTGTGGATGAATGCGGTAGTGCGCGGAGACGTCCACGAGATTCGCATTGGGGCTCACTCCAATGTGCAGGACAACAGCGTCCTCCACGGAATGAAGCAGCAATGGGGCGTCTATCTCGGCGAATATGTCACGGTGGGGCATTCGGTGACCCTGCACGGATGCGTCATTGAGGATCGGTGCCTGATCGGGATGGGGTCGATTATCTTAAATGGTGCAAGGATTGGAGCGGGCTCGATCATTGCGGCGGGGACGCTGATTCCGGAGAGGAGCGTGGTGGAGCCGGGATCGTTGTGGATGGGGTCTCCGGGGAAGTTCCGGCGGAACTTGCAAGTGGCGGACGAGGAAGCGATTATGCGATATGCGCGAAATTATCTTGGGTATAAGGACGAGTATTTGAAGGAAAAGTAGGCGCCCCGGCGTCGGTGGCGCCGGCCGGAAACAGCGGATTCCTCGATTTCGCTCGGTAATGACCAGACTTTTTTCTGCAGACTTTTTTCTGAAATTACGCGACTCAAGCAGCGAAGCGCAGGGAAATTAGGATTAATAGGATTAAGAAGACGATTCAGAAAACGATTCAGAAACTGAGAACTGAATGATTAAAGCAGTGCGAGGGACACGCGATTTGCTGCCGCCGGAGACGGCGCTGTGGAATTTTGTGGAGGCGGCGGCTCGGGATGTGTTCCGCGCTTACAACTTCCAGGAGATTCGCACGCCAATTTTCGAGTCGACGGAACTGTTTGCGCGCGGTGTGGGCGAAGAGACCGACATTGTCTCGAAGGAAATGTACACGTGGGAGGACCGGTCACGGGCAACCAGCGAGAAGGGGCAGATGCTGACGCTGCGTCCCGAAAATACAGCCGGGGTAGTGCGGGCCTACATCGAGCACAAACTCTGGGATCGGCGGCTCAACAAGCTCTACTACATTGGTCCTCAGTTTCGCCGGGAGCGACCGCAAAAAGGGCGGTACCGGCAGTTTTATCAGATCGGAGCGGAAGTAATCGGTCCGGCGTCGGCGGGGAGCGAGTCTCCGGCCCGCGATGCGGAAGTGTTGGAGATGCTTGCGACTCTGCTCGACCGTATCGGAATCACGGGCTGGAATCTGGAGCTGAATTCGGTTGGATGTCGGAATGATCGAGCAGCGTTCAACCTGGCGCTTCGCAAAGCTCTGGAGCCCGTCGTCGGCCGGATGTGCGCGGATTGCCAGCGCAGAGCGGTGACGAATCCGCTGCGCGTATTTGACTGCAAGGTGCCTGAGGATCAGCCAATTATCGAAACGCTGCCCCGCATCAGCCAGTTTCTGGACGAAGGGTGCAGCATGCACTTTCAAGCGGTGCGGGAGATCCTGACCAAGATAGGAGTGCCGTTTTCGCTGAATGATCGGCTCGTGCGCGGGCTCGATTACTACACCCGGACCGCGTTTGAATTCACGCATGGCGCACTAGGAGCCCAAAACGCGATTCTGGGCGGGGGACGATATGACGGCTTGTCAGAGGCGCTGGGTGGACCGGCCGCGCCGGGGATTGGGTTTGCGATTGGAGAAGACCGGCTGGTGATGTCGCTGAAGCAGACGGCTGAGAGCGTCCTGCCCAAGCCCGATGTGTATGTGGCTCCCATGGCGGGGATGAATGCCGAAGCAGCGCGCTTGGCACGGGAGTTGCGGCGTCACGATGTGGTCGTCGAACTCGGAGACGACGCGTTCCGGCTGACGAAGTCGTTTGAAGCGGCAACCAAGGCGGGAGCGAAATACATCCTTATTGTGGGTGAGAATGAAGTGAAGGCGGATTCGTTTGCACTGAAGAATCTGGCGACGGGCGAGCAAGTTTCGGTTCCGCGCGCAGAACTGGTGCGAAGGATCCAGGGGTAGCGGTGGCGAAGGCTTATCCGGAGATCGACGAAACGCTGCGGAAGTTTATGCAGGCGCAATCTATGTTTTTCGTCGCGACGGCGCCGCTTGATGCACGCGGTCACGTCAACCTGTCGCCGAAGGGACTGGATACGTTCCGGATTCTCGGCCCGACGACTGTTGCATATCTCGACATTTTCGGCAGTGGTGTTGAGACCATTGCACATTTGAAAGAGAACGGGCGGATCGTGGTAATGTTCTGCGCGTTCCAAGGTTCGCCGAAAATATTACGATTGCATGGACAGGGACGGGCCGTCGAAGTGCACGAGGCAGAGTTCGCGAGTCTGCAAGCTCATTTTCCAGTCTATGAAGGAACGCGCGCGATCATTGTCGTCGAGGTCAATCGCATCAGTGACTCCTGCGGCTACGGCGTGCCGCTTCTCAAGTTCGAGAAGGAACGTCGGGATTTGCCAGCCTGGTGCCGCAAAAGAGGAACGGAAGGCTTGAAGATTTACCGGCTGGAGAAGAACCGACGGAGTGTGGATGGATTGCCGGGAGTGGCAGCAGAGTAGTTGTGCGCAAATTAGTGACGCAAGTGAAATCGCGATGGAGAGCCCTGATGAAAAACGATTTCGTGACGTGTCTAGTGTGCTCGTTTCTGGCGTGCTTGTTTCTGCCGTGCAGCATGAGTGCGCAGAACGCGAATGCGCCGGAGAAGCCACTAAGTCCTTTGGAGCAGTCGTTGATGGCCGCCGAAAAGAGTTTTGTAGAGGCCGCGAAAAAGGGCGACATCGCATATTTCAAGCGCATGCTCACGGATGATTTTTCATACGTCAGCTATGACGGACAGCTGTACAACCGTCAGGACATGCTGGACGAGCGAACCGACGGCGGCTTGAATTTGCAGCCCTACGATATGAAGGTGGTGACGCTCGGCGACGGTGTAGCGATTGTGACTTACGATGTGGTGCTGCGCGTTCCGCCGGCGCAGGATCAAGGGCCGCCACCGCGGTACCAGCACTTCACCACGGTCTGGGTGAAGCAGGGGGACCTGTGGAAGATGAAGTTTCAGCAGATGACCGCATCGCATTGGGGAGATTGGTAGAAACAAACAAATCTCGAGTGTTAAATGTTAGGCGTTAGCGCCTTGCGATCCGAAGCCCACCATCCAAGGGCCGAGCCCTAAACATAGGTTGACGATTGCGCGATTACGGGCCTAGTATCGGCGGTGCGCGAGAGCAGTTGTCCGCTTCTTGCGGTTTGAAAAATTGGCAGTTCATTCGAGGTGAGGCGATGAAGCGAGCAGGGATGCTTTTTACAGCATGGCTGGTGCTTGCAACGGCGGCGATAGCCCAGATGGAAATGCCGAAACCGGGCCCGGAACATAAAAAACTCGACATGTTCGCGGGTTCATGGATGCTCGATGGCGACATGAAGGCCAGC
>CAZILJ010000073.1:0-3983 GCA_964539915.1 uncultured Acidobacteriaceae bacterium
GATTTCGGCCTGGCCAAAGTAAAGTCGAACCCCACAGGTTCCGCGGAAATCCCCGACGTCACGGCCCCGACCGCCGTTGTCGTCGAGGAACATCTGACCAGCCCGGGTTCAACCCTTGGCACCGTCGCCTACATGTCTCCCGAACAAGCGAAAGGAAAGGAGCTGGACGCACGTACCGACCTGTTTTCTTTCGGCGTGGTGCTTTACGAGATGTCCACCGGAACTTTGCCGTTCCGAGGCGAAACTTCCGCTCTCATCTTCCAGTCAATTCTCGATCGTGCTCCAGTTTCTCCGGTCCGTCTGAATCCCGACCTGCCCCCCAAGTTCGAAGACATCATGAACAAAGCTCTGGAGAAAGACCGCAACCTGCGTTACCAGAGCGCGGCCGACATTCGCGCCGACCTGCAACGCCTCAAACGCGATACCGAGAGCGGCCGCGCCGTCGCGACCAGTTCCGGTTCCGTGGCTGCCGTTCAGGAATCGGGCCCGGCGGCGGTGCCGCCCGTTCAGGCCGCGGCGACTTCTGCTTCTTCGCACGCCACCACCGCAACCTCAGCCACGGTCAGCACCGTCGCAGAGTCAAAAAAGTTGCGGACTCTCATCGCCGCTGCGCTGTTGGCACTCGCCGTTCTCATTGCCGGCGGCCTGTACCTGCGCTCAAAGCAAGTCGCGAAACTCACCGAGAAAGACAGCGTGTTGCTGGCCGATTTCGTCAACACCACCGGCGACGCAGTTTTCGACGGAACGTTGAAACAAGCTCTGGCTGTCCAACTCGAACAGTCCCCGTATCTCAATATTTTTCCCGAGTCGAAGATTCGCGAGGCCTTGCGTTACATGGGCCGCCCGACCGACGAGCGCCTGACCAATGATGTTGCGCGCGAGATTTGCCAGCGTCAGGGGGTCAGGGCCATGCTCACCGGTTCGATCGCGAGCCTCGGCAATCACTACGTCGTCGATCTGGCTGCGGTGAATGCACAGACGGGCGACTCGCTTGCGCGCGAGCAGGTGGAAGCCGACAGCAAAGAACAGGTCTTGAAGGCTCTCGACAAAGCGGCGTCGAGCCTACGGCAGAAAATGGGTGAGTCCCTGGCCTCCGTGCAGCAGTTCGCCAAACCCCTGGAGCAAGCGACCACCTCATCTTTGGAGGCATTGCAGGCCTTCAGCCTGGGCCAGGCCGCACATCAGAAAGTCAACGATGAGGACGCCATCCCGCACCTGAAGCGCGCCGTGGAACTGGATCCAAATTTCGCCCTGGCCTATGCCACGTTGGGTGTGGCTCTTCAGAATACGACACGGCTCACCGAGAGCAGCCAGGCGCTCAAGAAGGCTTACGAATTGCGGGAACGGGCCAGCGAACGTGAGAAGCTCTACATTCAGGCGCACTACTACGACGAAGTCGTCTTGGATTTCGACAAGACGCTAGCGGCCTATGCGGAATGGAGGCAGACGTATCCGCGGGACGCAGTTCCCTACGACAACGCAGCGCTGGCCTACACCTCCATGGGACAACATGAAAAGGCACTGGACCTTGCCAGCCAGGCAATGCGCGTGGACTCCAAGGACGCATTTGCATATCAGAATCTCGCGTCCGCATATCTGGGACTGAATCGCCTTGATGAGGCCAAGAGTGTTTGCGATCAGGCTTTGACCCAAAAGATCGACGGCATTGGAGTGCGCATCGTGCTGGCGGATGTCGCCTACATTCGGGGCGACTGGACCGCCTACGATCATCAAATTGAATCGGGCCGCGGAACTCCGGACGAGGCGTTTCTGCTGTTCTGGAAAGCGGCCGGGCAGGCCGGTCTGGGAAAGCTGAAGGCGTCGCATCAGACCTGGCAGCAGGCACGATCCGAATTACTGAACGCGGGCATCAAGGACTTTGCCGGTGGACTGCTTACGATCGAGGCTTTGAACGACGCTTCGTTCGGATATCCGGCGGAAGCGCGGCAAAAGGCCTCCCAGGCACTTGAAATCTCAACAGATCGTGACATCCGCGCCTACTCTGCGCAAGCCTTCGCATCCGCCGGAGATGTAACAAAATCCTCTGCTCTTCTCGCTGGATTAAACCGCGAGTTTCCCGAGAATCAGTTCCTACACCTGGTGGTGGTCCCCATGGTGCAAGCGCGACAGTTTCTGCAAAACAATCAGCCGGCAGAGGCTATCGCACAGTTGGAGACAGTGCGGCCTTATGAATTGGGCGTCGGTCCGCACGGCTCAGGGTTTATGCCGAATCACTTACGGGGACTCGCTTATCTGAAGCTGCGCGATGGAACGAAGGCCGCAGCCGAGTTCCAGCGTATCCTCGATCACCGTGGCGTGTCGGCCTCAGATCCCTTGTACGCGCTAGCGCACTTGAATCTCGGCCGGGCCTATGTGCTCGAAGGCGACAAGGGAAGAGCAAGAACTGCGTACCAGGATTTCTTTGCCATCTGGAAAGGCGCCGACCCGGACGCTCCCATTCTTGTCACTGCTAAATCCGAATACGAAAAGCTCAACTAGTACAAGGCCTCTGTTAGCGGCTTTCGCGGATTTTCTTGGCGACCTTTGCGGTTCAAGCCTTTGCTCGACCCCGCGAGCAAAGTTGCTCCCTTATGTAACACAACTTTAGAATCCAACGCGCCACCACCCTCGTCTGATAGTTTGTAGCTTCCCCAGTTTCTCAACACAATGCTCTCCGCACAGCGCCCACGCCCGTGGATGGTGATTCTTGCCTTCGGACTCGTGTACCTGTTCTGGGGATCCACCTACCTCGGTATCGACATCGCGGTTCAGACCATTCCTCCAGCACTCATGTGTGGGGTCCGGTTTTCGATCGCGGGCACAATCATGCTGGCGGTTTGCGCCGTAACCGGACGCCGGATTCTTTACTCTCCGCGTCAGATCGCGCTTTCCGCCGTCGTGGGACTGCTGCTGCTAATGGGCGGCAATCTAACGCTTTCTTACGCGGAACTCGCCGTGTCGTCGGGCTTGGCCGCGCTTATCGTCGCCATCACCCCACTTTGGTTTCTGGTGCTCGACTCTCTGCTGCTCGGCGACCACCACATTTCCGGACGCGGCAAGGCGGGGCTGTTCCTGGGAATCCTCGGACTGTTCGTCCTGGTCTGGCCGCAGTTGCAATCCGGCACCCTGGGACACCGCGAGTTGTGGGCTTCGATCAGTCTGATCTTTGGCTCGTTCAGTTGGGCACTAGGCTCAGTGCTCTCGAAACGCTGGCAGTCGGGCATGGATGTATTCAGCGCCACCGGTTGGCAGGTCACTGCCGCGGGAGTGGGGAATTTAGTTTTCGCGTTACTCAACGGCGATCTCTCGCATGTGCGGTGGACGGCTCGCGGCATCAGCGCGACTCTCTATCTGGTGGTGTGCGGCTCCTGGATTGGTTACACCGCATACATCTGGCTACTCGAGCACGTGCCAACCTCGAAGGTCTCGACGTATGCGTATGTGAACCCGGTCGTAGCCGTGTTTCTCGGCTGGTTGATTCTGCACGAGCGCGTAGACCGCTACATCCTGGCAGGAAGTGCGATCGTCGTGCTCTCCGTCATCCTGGTCACCAGCGCAAAAGTAAAAGAAAAGGTAGTCACGGAAGAACTGCCAACCGTGGAAGCCGCGGGGGACTAAGTCGGAATGTAGTTTTCAGATTGCAGAATTTGTTATCGCGGATAACATCCGATCTGAGATTTTCAATCTGAAATCCGCAATCTGCAATCGTGAAATCCACTTCGATCCTTCTTCCTCGTCCTCCGCGTCATTCACCGAGTCCACCACTTGCCCTAGGATGGCAAACGTTTGTTTGGTGCCACTCCCAGGCTCAAAGCTGACCCTCACAGGGTTCGCTGCCCGCACGGTGATGGGCAAGCGCGGAGTCCGGCACCGCCCCCTCGGCAATGCCCCGATTCGAGAGCGGCTTGTTTAGCACCGGCTTACGACGGCTGATCTGTGCCACAATGGCGTAAGTTTAATTGCCATCCTCGGCA
This sequence comes from uncultured Acidobacteriaceae bacterium, assembly GCA_964539915.1. Taxonomy (GTDB): domain Bacteria; phylum Acidobacteriota; class Terriglobia; order Terriglobales; family Acidobacteriaceae; genus Sulfotelmatobacter. The sequence continues at coordinate 3,975 of CAZILJ010000073.1, forward strand.
ACACCCGAG
>CAZILJ010000074.1:0-4832 GCA_964539915.1 uncultured Acidobacteriaceae bacterium
GCGTCGTCGGCCAATGCTTGGGAAACGCCCGTGCGTGCGGCCTGGACTGGCAAACAAAACGCCGCCTATCCATGCGTCGGCGCGCTGTCAGAAATCGTTTCGGTCTTCGCATCCCAGAAAACCTTTTTGCCCGACCAATAAGACTGCGCCGCCATGATGCAAGCGACGGAATGCGCGAATCCGTTATGTACCGTAGCGTGGGGCGGTTGGCGGGAGCGCATGCATTCAAACCAGTTTGCCATGTGCTCGGTCGTCAGGTCATCGATCCCAAGAGGCGGAAGCTTCGTCTCGCCGGGCAGGAGCACATACTTGGATTCTCTTTTCTCATCGATGTCGGAGTCGTCTTCGTGCGTTCCTTTTTCTTCGATCACTTGATAACGCGGGCTGCCCTCGCCTCCCTGGTTGATCAGACTCGCGGTCTTTCCCATGTAGCGCGTAAAACTGGGCGCGTCATTGCCGAAGCTGGTTGAATAGCTGACTAGAAAACCCTTTGGATACTGCAATAGGGTCTGAAACGTATCGGCCGTCTCCCGTCCATCGTGCCAGGCGAAGACTCCTCCCTGCGACACGACCGACTGCGGAAAACTGTCATCCATAAACCAGTGCACCAGGTCGATGGCGTGACTCATCCATTGATCCGGAATCCCGCTGGAAAATTCCCTATACAGACGAAACTCGAAATACATCTGCGGATCGAATGGACGCGCAGGCTTCGTCATCAGCCATTTGCTCCAATCGGTATCCTGCTCGCGAATCTTGTTCACCTCCGGACGACCGCGCCACCGCGGACCGTGGTAGTTCCACACAACCTCAACCTTGCTCACATCCCCGAGCGCACCGCTGCGCGCCACTTTCTGCGCCGCGACCGGATAGGGCTCACTGCGATGCTGAGTGCCGACCTGGACGATGGTCTTGGCTCGAAGCACAGCCTCGCGCGCCGCTTTTGCTTCCATCAGAACATTTCCCATCGGCTTCTCGACATACGCGTCTTTGCCTGCCTCGGCGGCCATTTTCAGGATTGGCGAATGCGAGTGCTCCGGCGTAGAGATCAGCACCGCATCGACATCCTTCATGGCAAGCAGTTCTTCCACGTGCTGCACGGCCCGCGGAGCCCTGCCGTAATAACCCGCATTCGTGGCTCCGGCTTTCTCGCGGTTTACCTTCCACAGGTCGCAGACCGCAACCATCTCCACGTGGTGGCTGTCCTTTAACTTGGACGCAATTGAGTCAAGATCGCCACCGCGGTTTCCAATGCCGACATGCCCGAGTGCGATGCGGTCGTTCGCGCCCACGATGTTTCCGTACGACAGCGCGGTACGCGGCAGGACTACGCCGCCAGCGACGACGGCAGCAGACTTACCCAAGAATGTTCGACGATTGATCTGCGAAGATTCACTCATGTTTGGCTCCGGTAGACGAAACGATTGGTCATGCTAAGTGGCATGTGTGTTTCAAGTCAAGGAATAGCTGGGCACGTGAATAGCTAGGCCTGAAGCGGGTCCAGTTTCATCTTCAGACCGTTCGCAGCCAAAGGCAGCGAGCGCAGCCGCACATCGCTCGCATCAAAAATGGCATTGGCGATTGCCGGAGCCAGCCCGACCATGGGGCACTCGTCCGCGCCCGCCGATGGAAGATCCTTGCGGTCGAGCAGCACCGTCTCAAGCACCGGAACATCGCTGAAGCGCGGTACGCGATACTCTGACATCCGGCCGTTCAGAATTTTGCCGTTCTCGAATTCGATCTCCTCGAAAAGGGCGCCACCCAACGGTCCCCAGGATTGAATAGCAGAGGATGGCCCGCCAGCTTTTTTACGCTGTCTCCGATGGTGCCTTCATATTGCAGCAGTCCGCTCGCGACGCCGGCGCTCTCCTACATGCCGCCCAGATCGCCGTTCCAGTTGTAGGTGATCCCCGACGTGCGGCGGAGCAAATCGCGAATTGTAATTTCTTTCTTGGCTGGAATCGAATCGGGCTCGCCGGAGTCCGGCTTTACCAGCACCTTCGGATTCTTGAATTCGGGCAGGCAATTCGAAACCGGATCGTCCAGCAGGAATTCGCCCTCTTAGTAAAGCATCATGACGGCAACGCTGGTGATGGGCATGGTCATGGAACAAATGCGGAACATCGCATCCGGCCGCATTGGCTTGGAGGCCTCACGGTCCATCATGCCCTGCGACTTCAACCAGGCAACGTGTCCGTGCCGGATCACCAGGGTGACGGCGCCTGCAACTTGCTTGTCATCGATATCGTGCTGCACCGCCGTGCCAATGCGCTCCAGTCGTTCCGAAGACAGGCCGACAGATTCAGGCTTGCCGGTTGGCAGATGCTGCGCGAATGGCCAGGCGCTCAGTACAAGAAGGCCGAGCAGAACCGGAATGATCTTCCGGTCCCGCTCGGCAAAAGTCAGACGCATGATTCCTCCCAGGCTTTACGTCGACTGGATGGTCTTCGAAGCCGCATCCCACATGACTGGCTTCCTGCGGAAATAGGATTCGTTCGCCATATGACAAGCGATTGCGGCGTGATTGCCGAACACTGCATCCTCGGTCACCGGCTTACGCGATTTCACCGACTGGAAAAAGACATTCAAGTGTGGGCGCATGTCATCCCAGTCGTGCCCGCGATACACGGTGTCATCGTGCATGGGTTCTTTGCCGAGCTGCGGGTCATGCTCCGCGTGCCACTGTTTCAGATATTCCTCATGCAATTTCGCCGGGAAGCTGTCTGCGTAGTAGCTGGGAGCGGTATCGACGCCCGATTGCGGCGAGTGCCGCAGCTCGAACTCGCCGGCATCGAGAATTCCCTTCGGCCCCATGAACCGCGCCAGTTCCGGGGTTTCCGTTCCGAGTCCAAGACGGACATACACCGGAACTCCGTGATAGTCGAACAGCACGGTATGCAGGTCGGGCATGTCGCGCCCATCTTTGAACCGGAAAATGCCTCCCATGGCTATCGCTGATGTCGGTATTTCATTCCAGCCCAGCGTGACCAGCATGCCGCTGATCAGGTGCACCATCAGATCGCCCGCGACTCCCGTGCCGTAGGCTCTCCAGCAACGCCAGCGCGCGAAATGAAGGTTGTTGAATGGTACCTTCGGAGCATCATTGAGCCACGTGTCCCAGTCCAGCGTTTCAGGTGAAAGATCGGGCGGAGGCGGATATTCCCACGCGCCAGTCGGATCATTCCGTCCCAACGTAAGCTCTACCATCTCGACGTCGCCGATCGCTTGGTTCGAGTAGAGTTCACGCGCTTTGGCGCACAGCACGGAACTGACGCGCTGCGAACCGATTTGTACGATGCGATTATTCTTCTGTGCCGCTTCCACCATGGCCAATCCGTCCGCCACGTTGTGCGACATCGGCTTCTCGCAGTAAATGTCCTTGCCCGCGTTGCATGCATCGACCACAACCCGACGATGCCAGTGATCAGGTACAGCGGCCACGATGCAGTCGATGTCCTTCCGATTGAGCAAATCTCTGTAATGCCGCGAAGTGGGTAGACTCGAATTGCTCGTGATTTCTTTGGCCAACGTATGCCGTCCGTCATACAAATCCGCGGCGCCCACACACTCCACGCCCGGAATCGTAATCGCTCCCGACAGCAAGCCGGAGCCCTGCATGCCGATTCCGACCATGCCAAATCGCACCCGATCGCTGGGCGCCACGGCTCGCGGAAACGGTTGAGCTTCCAGGTGGATCGTCTTCGAAACCAGCAGGCCACCCGCAGCGGCCGCCGCACTTCCCTGCAAGAATGCGCGCCGCGAAAGAATGCGTTTCATGCAAATCCCTCCGAATGACTTTGAGTGTGAGTTGCTCGTGCCCCAGCTACTTCTTAAACGGCTTAATGGCTACTTCCTTGAAAAACACGATGTCGTTGTCGCTATGATTCTGCAGGCCCATATAGCCCAGGTTGGGCCGCGGACCGCGCTGCGGCTCGAAATCAAACTTCCGGTCGGGTACGGGATCCCCATCCTTATAGTCTGTGATCTTTACGCCATTAAGCGTAACGATCGTGCGCGGACCATCCAGAGTAATGTCCATCGTGTTCCACTCCGGTCCCGGCTTCCACGCCTTTGCCAACGGTTTGGTCAGCGAATAAAGCATTCCGGTGGAGTGATACTCATCCTCGTTTGAGGTTTCCGGATGGTTATCGATCTGCACTTCGAATCCGTAATGCACCGGCATCCATTCTTCGCGAGGCTCAAGCGGAATGCGGATGAACACTCCAGAATTGTCGTTCTCGTCCCGCATCCTGTACACGACGTGGATCATGCAATTACCGATCTTGCCGCCCGTCCAATAGAGCAGGCCCATTCCACCGTGAGTGTGAATTAAGCCATCTTCCACCGTGTCGTTGCCCGGTCCAACGTGCTTCCAGCCAGTCAGGTCTTTGCCGTTGAAAAGCTGTTGCCACTTGTCGGGATCGCCTTTGCAAGCATTCTGATTCTCATCAGCGGCAACCGCAAGCGAGACCAGGGCAGCAAATACAAGAATCGAAATAATAAATCGTTTCAGCATTGGGGAATCTCCTCAGTGTTCTCGCTAATCTATGTTGGACAGACCAACATACTCGCACCCACGTCGGGAATCAAATCGAACTGGTCGGCCCCCTTGATCCCGGAGGCCAGATGATGCCGCAGCCCGAAAAACGATGGCGCCCCACCCGCGAGGGTGAGACGCCATCGTAGAAAGCACGTGCGCTTTGTCTGTCCGTTCGCTAATCCATTTCCCGCGCCGCACCGAAGAAGCGCGCTGCGGCTGCCGCACCGGAAGCGCCTTCAGCCTCGCGTTTTTTCCTCCAGTCGGCCTCCGTCAGCACGATAATGGCATCCGC
>CAZILJ010000075.1:0-5800 GCA_964539915.1 uncultured Acidobacteriaceae bacterium
TCCACTTCGCGGTTGGGATGCGTGTAGCCGTAGCGGCGGCGGTGTTCTCGCTCGAAATCTCGCATCAGAGTTTTTGTTAGCGGGAGGTTGAGTTCGTATCCCTGGCCGCGGTAGCGGATATCTACGCTGCGGTTATAGTGCGGCTTGCCGGGCCAGGACTCTGCTCGAAAATCCTGAGCAGCGGTTTTTTCCAGTCCGCCGAATTCGCGATTCAACTCCCCCTGCGGAATTTTTTCGGAGACGCGCCAGAGAACCGTGCGCGAATAATCTTTCACCACATCGCTCGCCAGAATTCCGAGAGCCGAGAGCGCGCCAGGTAGCGCCGGAATGATCACCTGCGGAATGCTGAGGGCTTCGGCGAGGGCGCAGGCGTGCAGGCCTCCAGCGCCGCCGAAGGCGACGAGCGCGAAGTGGCGCGGATCGCGTCCGCGCTCGATGGAGACCACGCGGATTGCTTTCTCCATGGTTGCATTGACCACGCGAATCACTCCGGCGGCGAACTTCTCTAGAGTCAGCGAGCAAGCTTGCTTCTTCAGCCACGCTTGGGTGAGGCGGCGGGTGCGTTCGAGATCGAGCGTGAAATCTCCGCCGAGAAAACGCGTCGGCTGCAGGCGGCCGAGAAGCAGATTCGCGTCGGTGACGGTGGGCTGAGTCCCGTGGCCGTAGCAGATTGGGCCGGGATCGGCCCCGGCGGATTCGGGGCCGACATGGAGCACTCCTGCGGCGTCGAAGCGGGCGAGCGAGCCTCCGCCGGCGCCGACGGTGTGGATGTCGAGCATCGGGACGCTGACGGGGAGGCCCGCGATCTGCGCGTCGTTGGCAGTCGTGATTGCGCCCTCGACGAGGGAGACGTCGGTGGAAGTGCCTCCCATGTCGAAGGCGATGATGCAATCGAATCCGCTGCGCTTCGCGCTTGCCGCTGCGCCGACTACGCCGCCGGCGGGTCCGGAGAGGACTGTGCGTACGGGTTCGTTCGTGGCTGCGGCGAGTGATGTTATGCCTCCGCTGGATTGCATGACGAAGATACGGGGCACGGAAGCTGAAGCCCCTGTGCGTGGGACGGCTTTCGCGGCGCCAAAGCGCTGCTCTTCCACGCTATCGCCGTTTCCTTGCGCGATGAACGCGCCATCACTCGGCTCTCCCACGCTGCGTCGCTCATCTAGCATCTCATTTGCGCGGCGTTCCAGGTTCTCTAAATAGCGCTGCATGACTGGTTGCAGGTAGGCGTTGATGACGACTGTCGAGGTTCGCTCATATTCGCGAAATTCAGGAAGGATCTGGTGGGAGATCGAGAGTGGAACCCGCAAGGGTTCGAGCGTTTTGGCGACTGCGAGTTCGTTTTGTGGATTCGCGAAAGAGAAGAGCAGAGAGATCGCGACGGACTGCGGATTGGCGGCCCCGATTTGTGCAGCAAGAGAGCGCAGTTCTTCGCCGGTCGGCGACTTGAGGATCTCCCCGTCGCTGGCGGTGCGCTCGTTGATACCGAAGCGGAGGTCCTTCGCAACGAGCGGCGCGATGCGGTCGAAGAAGAAGTCGTAGAGCTTGGGGCGGGCTTGGCGTCCGATTTCGATGGCGTCTTCAAAGCCGGCAGTTGTGACGAGCGCGGTGCGCGCGCCTTTGCGCTCGAGCAGCGTGTTGGTGCCAACTGTCGTTCCGTGGAGCAGAACGAGTTCGCCTGCGCGGTCAATTTTATGAAGGGCTTCGACGATCGCTTGCGAGGGGTCGGCGGGTGTCGAAAAAACTTTCAGCATGCGCAGCCGGCCGGCTTCGACCCACACGCAGTCGGTGAAGGTGCCTCCGGTGTCGATGGCGACGCGGAGAGGTTGGGAGCGGCGGGGCATGTGGGTGGCGCCGATTAGGGTAACATCTGCAGGCTATGAGATACGCATTTCTCGTCGAGAGTTATGCCACCGAACGAATCAAGGTGGCGAGCGTGTGGAGCGAGTTCAACGATGAGGATCTTCCGTTCCGCCCGAGGGAAGGAGATCCTCGCGGGCGCAGCGTGCACGAGCAGATGGTGCATCAGTGCGTGAGCGAGGATTTGTGGTTTCGTAACATGCTGGGAATTGACGTGGGAGCGCCTCCGTTGCCGGCGCGCGAGACACGCATGGACTTCATCAGGCAATATGCGGAGAACAGCGGAAAGCGGCTGGTAATCTTGCGGGCAAAGGACGAGCCGTGGTGGGAGTCGGACACGAAGTTCTTTGAGGTGGAGCGATCACGGGCTTGGGTGATGGTGCGACGCATGACGCATACTTCGCATCACCGCGGACAGTTGATGGCCATGTTGCGCATGCTCGGTCGGGATGTGCACAGCAATTACGGGCCGACGGCGGATACGGGCGGGTTGATGGCCAATTATGCGCCGACGATTTACGCGTATGGGAGTTTGGAGGAGTTGTTCCGCGGGGAGTCCCGGGGAGGAATGAAGGCCAAGCTGCCTGGAGCGGGTGGAAAAGCGGTGACGGAGAGGCCGTAGTGCTTGTGGACCGGAACAATCATGTTCCGATTGAAGAGGCGCTGGGGGCGCCCGCACCCCCCCAACCGTCCGACCTTCGCTCGGCTGTCCGGGTCAAAGATCGGCCCCACGCAATCAAAACCTTATCCCTTGGTGGTGAAGGCCAGGGTCAGCAGCGTTTTCTGTTCGACTTCGTGGGCTTTGGCGCTTCCCGTCGCGGGGCTGGCGCCGGAGGAGCGCTTCACGCTCAAGACGGGACGGTCGCCGGCGAGGCGTTTCAGGCGCGGCAGCATGTTGAATAACGCTCCCATATTTGCCGGCTCTTCCTGCACCCAGACGATCTCGGCGCTCTTGCCGTGGCGTTCGAATTCGGCGACCACTTCCTGCTCGGGAAATGGATAGAGCTGTTCGAGGAAGACAATCGCGGTGGTGGTGTCCTTACGCTTCTTGCGTTCGGCTCGCAGTTCGTGGCCAATTTTTCCGGTGCAGATCAGGATGCGATCGGCTTCGCCCACTTCGGTGTCGGGAATGACGTTCAGAAAATTCTTGTGCGTGAAGTCTTCAATGGGCGAGCTGGCGTCGGCGTGGCGCAACATGCTCTTGGGAGTGAATACGACCAGCGGCTTGCGCCAGTGGCGCAGAGCCTGGCGGCGCAGGAGATGGAAATACTGTGCGGCGTTGGAAGGCTGCGCGATCTGTATATTGTGCTTGGCGGCCAGTTGGATGAAGCGCTCGATGCGGGCGCTGGAGTGTTCCGGTCCCTGGCCCTCGTAGCCGTGAGGCAGCAGCATCACAACGCCGGAGAGCAGATTCCACTTGGCTTCGCCGGCACTGATGAACTGATCGATGATGGCTTGCGCAACGTTGACGAAGTCCCCGAACTGGGCTTCCCAGAGAACGAGTGATTCGGGATAGTCGCGGCTATACCCGTATTCGAAGCCGAGGACGCCAGCTTCGGAGAGCGTGGAGTTGTAGATTTCGCAGCGGGCCTGATCGGGCACGATGTTTTCCAGCGGAACGTATTCGTCTTCGTTCTCGATGTCGATGAGCACGGAGTGCCGCTGGTTGAAAGTGCCGCGACGCGTATCCTGACCCGACATGCGTACGTGAATGCCGTTCTTGACAAGGCTGGCGAAGGCCAGGCCTTCGGCCATGCCGTAATCAACGGGGCGCTTGCCACGGCCCATTTCTGCCCGCTGTTCCAGCAGCTTCTTCACTTTCGGATGGATGTGAAAACCGTCAGGGTAGGTGGTGAGCCGAGTGCTGAGCTCAGAGATTTCTTCCGGTGAAAGTCCGGTTTCGACCTCATACTCCGGTCGGTAGGCGCCGCCGAAATAGTTGTTCCAATATTTCGGCAGTTCGCGCATCAGCGGTTTTTGCTTGATGCTGCCGGCTTGTTTCTGGGCGGCTTCGAACTCGGCGCGGATGGCCGCGGCCTGAGCCTGCGCGCCGGTGGCGCCAATGTCGTCGGCGTAGATTTCCCAGAGCGCAGGATGCTCTTTGATCTTCCTATAAAGAAGCGGCTGCGTGATGGTAGGATCGTCGGCCTCGCTGTGGCCGTGACGGCGGTAGCCGATCAGATCGATGACCACGTCGGTGCCGAACGTGTAGCGGTACTCGGTAGCCATACGGGCAACGCGCACGACGGCATCAACGTCTTCGCCGTTGACGTGAAAAATCGGGATCGACTGGCGGCGCGCGATGCAAGCGGCGAAACGGGTCGAGTGCTCTTCGGTGTAGCTGGTGGTGAAGCCGAGAAGATTATTGACAACAACATGAATGGTGCCCCCGACGGTGTATCCCGGGAGGTCGGCGTAGTTCATGGTCTCAGCGAGGACGCCCTGTCCGGCAAACGCTGCGTCGCCGTGGACGAGCAACGGAAGATATTTCTCGCGACCACCTTCGTCAGTGCGGTCCTGCTTGGCGCGGGTGCGGCCGACGGTCACGGGATCGACGGCTTCCAGATGACTGGGGTTCGACACCAGGTGAATGTGAACTTTGCCGCCGCTGCGAGTCTTATATTCGCCGGTGGCGCCCATGTGGTATTTCACGTCACCCGAGCCGAGAACGCTGCGCGGGTCAACGTCTTCGAATCCAGCGAAAATTTCCTGAGGAGGACGCTGCGCCACGTGGGCGATGACGTTCAGGCGGCCGCGGTGACTCATGCCCATGACGAGCTCGACCGCCCCGCGTTGGACCGCGGTGTCGAGGACTTCGTCGATCAGCGGAATCAGCGCAGTCGTGCCTTCGAGCGAGAAGCGCTTGCTGCCCAGATAGCGCTGCTGCATGACTTGCTCGAAGATGTCGGCGCGAATGAGCAGGTCCAGGATGCGTTGCTGGTCTTCCTGCGGCGGATCGGACTCCATGCCCTCGAAAATCCAGCGGCGCCGCTCGGGCGCGTAGATGTGATTGATTTCGACACCGATGGTGCTCGAATAGATGGATCGGGCTGCACGGGCGTATTCGCCTTCCCGCTCCAGTTCGGGCGCCTCTCGGGGGCGGAGAAAGCCGAGCGGATCAAGGTCGCCTTCGAGGTATCCGAACTGGCGGTAAGCCTGGAATACTCGCTCACGCTCGAGGTTGGAGCCGTTTGAGGTTTCAATGACAGCGGCGCCGGCGCCGCCGTTCGAAGCTTTGGATTTCGGGGTCATAAGTATGCAGGTACTAGGATAAAGGATGCGGGGCAGGACGTGGTGGATTCGCTGCGAAAACCAAGGGCTTAACCGCTGAGGACGCTAGGCGCGGCCCGTCCAAAGCCCCAACCCTGTCGCGGAAACCGCGACCGGGTGGGGCACCCGGGGTGTTTACTCGTGTAAAGCCGGGGAGAGGTACGGATCCTTCGACTGCGCTCAGGATGACAGTCATCCATTATTTCGCTGAAGAGGTTTTAGGCCACGATTTTGTAGGGGCGCATCATTTCGTTGTCTTCGTGTTCCAGGACGTGACAGTGCCAGACGTAACGGAATTCCTGGCCGGGCGAAGTCGCGGCTCCGACGGGGAGATCGAATCTGGCGATAACGCGAGTCACGTATCCGGCGTAGGTCTTGACTGTATCTTTCCAAGCTGGGCGTTCGTTGGATTCGGGCGGCATGGGCATGCCTACGAAGTTCAACTTTCCGGTCTCGATGTAGGATTTCACGTCGAAGGGCTGGCGATTGAGAACCTGGAACTGCACCAGATGCAGGTGGATGGGATGGACGTCGCCGGTAGCGTTGGCGAAGGACCAGATTTCTGTGGAACCAGCTTTGGGATCCTCAGTGATGGGGTCATCCCAGTGCCTTTGGCCGAGCAGTCCGATCATGGTGTAGCCGTCGGAAGGACGATCCATCTCGGTGAGCGCGA